>CANFJC010000125.1 GCA_947447245.1 Comamonadaceae bacterium | reverse complement strand
AGTTCTTCACAGCCAGCGGAGCGCGACGGTCTGAGTTGCCTTCGCGCAAAACGGGATTGACCGCACTGCCTAAGCATTTTGAGTAGCGTGCTTGAATGGTTTTGTCGGCATCTGTTTTTGGATCTTCAGGGTAATCAGGAACATGAAATCCTTTTGATTGGAGCTCTTTGATCACGCTGGCCAGCTGGTGAACAGAGGCGCTGATATTGGGCAATTTGATGATGTTGGTTTCGGGTAGGAGCGTTCTCTTGCCCAAATCTGCCAAGTTGTCTGGCACCTTTTGCTGAGGCGTGAGAAAGTCTGGAAATTCACCCAATATGCGTCCTGCTACAGAGATGTCGCTGGTTTCAACTTCGATGTCAGCTGGCTGAGTGAAGGTCTGAATGACTGGCAAAAAGGCGGCAGTTGCCAACAATGGTGCCTCATCGGTCAGGGTGTAAATGATCTTGGATTTTTGGTTAGCCATGAGCGTCCTCGTTTTTATAACTGCAAGAGAGATTGGTGCAGTCGGTATTAGATCTTAAAAGTAGGTCCTGACAGCCCGCTGATAGGGGCTGTCGTGATAAAAAATGAGATCAAATTTCGCAATACGAAATGAATTGGGCCTGAATTCAAAAATCCGCTGTGACACGGTTTTGGGCGCGCTTTGGGTTGTGCAAGCGCCGAGTCTGTCAGCGTTGCACCTTTGGCGTTGAATTGATAGCTTTGGCAAGTTCATCTTTCCACCATCTAGCCTGACCCGTTGTGCCATGACCCGCAGTTTGTTCGCTGGCGGGAATTAAATACAGAGAGGCGTTCGGCAAGGTTTTCATGGCTTTTTCCATAATGGCCAATTCGGGGGGATTTCTTTCGTCATCTGCTGAGTTAATGGCCAGTACACGCGCTTTAATTTTGTCGAGTTGCCCAGCAGGGTTGTAGTTTTTTGACGACGCCCACTGGTACATGATGTCGTTGGTATCGCCAGTGAGCGGGCCTTTCAATCTTTGATCGAGCAGTGCATCTGCAGCAACGCGGGTCGGGGCTTGTTTTTGAATCGCTTGGTTTCCACCATTGGTTGCCGTGGCATAAAAAGCTGTCGCAAACAGGGCGCTTTTAGGTTGCTGCACATAGTTTCCGCCCATCCACTCTGGATCGTTTCGGATGGAGTCGATGATGAGTCTGCGCATCATCCAATTTCGGCCTGACATCTCTGTTGGCATAGAAGCCATGGGAACCAACAGGTCCATAAATTCAGGATAAAGAATGCCCCAAAGCCAAGTCTGCATGCCGCCCATCGAATTGCCAAGAACCAATCGAAGGTGTTTGACACCCAGCCCTTCTTTAACCAACAGGTACTGAGCCTTCACCATGTCGTTGTAGTTGTAAACGGGAAACTGAGCCTTCATGCCGTCGGATGGCTTGGATGACTGCCCAGTTCCCAACGCATCAGGAATAATGACATAGTACTTTTGGGCATCAAGAACTTGGCCGGGGCCAAACAACTGTCCGCCAAACGCTGGATTGAGCATGCCTATGCTGTTGCCTGCTGTGCCGTGAAGAATCAAAACGGCCTCGTTTTGAGGGCTTCCCAATGTTGTATAGCCAAGCTTCAAACTCGGCATGCTTTGCCCATTTTCAAACTGAAAGTTTTGTGTTTCCCAGACGCCAGATTTCTGTGCGGTGAAATTTTGTGCTGATGCACTGAATGCCAAAAGACTGAAAAGGCAGAGACCAAATAGTTTGACAATTGTTAAAAGTCTGTTCATGAATAGATTCCTAGAAAGTAACCCTCACACCCTAAATAATTGCAAAGGGCTTACCTACAGTAATTACCCTCTCTGTCAATCAAACCTTGGCGTGTAAATTTAAGACTTGTTTGAGCCTGACACGCAATTTCTCAATAACGCTGATTCATTCATGGTTGGCTTGATGTTGATGTCTGGAGTTCTTCGTTAATTTCTAAAAACTGAATCAATATGAAAAATATTCAAATATCGCGATTTCTTGGCCTCATTGTTCTTGCCATTGGATTGGTTGGCTGCTCTGGTTTATCGCCGCTCAATCAACTCGCTGCTTCCAAACCGCTGCCGCCAGTGAAGGAAGTCAAGTCAATGCTCTGGGTGGGGAACAGCTTTTTCTATTACAACAATTCAATGCATGGTCACGTGGGGCAGTTGTTGAATGCAGCGGGTCAAAAGGGTCATCGATCATCTTCAGCGACGATCAGTGGCTCTGGCATTAACTGGCACGATATGGAGGCACACTTCAAGCCCAACGCCGTGGGCAGCTACTCATTTGTGGGTGACAACGAAGTCAAATTCAATACATTTGACAGGCCCTTTGATGCCACGCTGGTGATGGACTGCAGCCAATGTCCTATACATCCCAAACTTCAGTCTATTTTTTATGAGTACGCTAAAAAGCACAGCGAAACTTTAAGAAAGCATGGATCGGAACCTATTTTGTTCATGTCCTGGGCTTACTCGGATGTTCCCGCCATGACGGAACAGTTGGCTGTGGAGTACATCAAGGCCGGTCAACAAAACAATGCCTTGGTGGTGCCAGCAGGTTATGCATTTGCCAACTCGGTTGCGAAGAGACCTGACTTAAGTCTGATCATTGCGGACAAAAGGCATCCCACATTGGCTGGGACTTATTTGGCGGCATGTACTGTGTTGGCATCCGTCTACAAAATCAATCCAATCGGCAGCAAGTACGCAGCTGGCTTATCGCCAGAGGTCGCAACGCATTTGCAAACTGTGGCTTGGGAGACTTCTCAAGCCTTCCATGCCAAACATGGCCGTGGCAGCCTAAATTAAGGCCTGGCATCATGGCATGATACGAAGGATGAAACGCATTGGAGCCATGCACCCATGAAAGAGCAAGCCATCCACTGGGAAACCAGTGGTACCAGTCGCATTCCCTTTGCGGTCTACACCCAATCTGACACCCATGCCAATGAACTAGAGCGCTTTTTTTACAAAGCGCATTGGAGTTATGTCGGCCTAGAAGCAGAAATTCCCAACACGGGTGATTTCAAGCGGACAGCCATTGGCGAGCGTTCTGTGATCATGACGCGCGGCCAAGATGGTCACATTCATGTGGTGGAAAATGTGTGCGCGCATCGAGGTATGGCGTTTTGTCGCGAACGACATGGCAACAAAAAAGAACTGGTCTGTCCTTACCACCAGTGGAGCTATGCCTTAGATGGCAAATTGCAGGGCGTGCCATTTCGGCGCGGCGTTCGCCAAGGCGGCAAAGTCAATGGGGGCATGCCGGCTGATTTTGATCCCAAAGATCATGGCCTGAATGCATTGAAGGTGGCCACGCGCGGTGGGGTGGTGTTTGCTTCCTTTGACCATGGCATTGAGTCGTTGGAAGACTTTATGGGTCCCACCATCCTTCAGTACTTTGATCGTTTGTTCAACGGCAGGCAACTCAAAATTTTGGGCTACAACAGGCAGCGTATTCCAGGTAACTGGAAGCTCATGCAAGAGAACATCAAAGACCCTTACCACCCCGGTTTGCTGCACACTTGGTTTGTCACCTTTGGGCTTTGGCGTGCTGACAATCAAAGCGAGCTGCGCATGGATGACCACCATCGCCACGCTGCCATGATTTCGACACGCGGCTCTGCAGGTCAAGCCACAGGCCAAGCATCCGATGTGACGCAAGTGAGCAGCTTCAAAGCCAGCATGCAATTGCACGACCCTAGCTTCTTAGACATCGTGCCAGAGCCTTGGTGGGGTGGGCCAAGCGCGGTCATGATGACTTTGTTTCCCAGTGTTATTTTTCAGCAGCAAGTGAACAGTGTTTCAACGCGCCACATTCAGCCCGATGGGCATGGCGCATTCGATTTTGTTTGGACGCACTTTGGCTTTGAAGACGACACCGAAGAGATGACAGAGCGCCGCTTGCGACAAGCCAACTTGTTTGGCCCTGCAGGATTTGTTTCAGCCGATGACGGTGAAGTGATTGAGTTTTCTCAACAAGCCTTTGAAAGCAAATCTCAGCATCGCACCTTGGCCGAGTTAGGTGGACGCGATGTTGAAGAAACAGACCACATGGTGACAGAAACACTCATTCGCGGCATGTATGAATATTGGCGCAAAGTGATGGAGAACTGATCATGGTGGACATGCAAACTTGGTTTGGCATCCAACAACTCTACGCCGATTACGCCATCGCAGTGGACAGTGGGAAATGGGATTTGTGGCCAGAATTTTTCACTGAAAAGTGTGTCTACAAACTTCAGCCCCGCGAAAACCACGAGCGTGGTTTCCCTTTGGCTACTTTGTCGCTCACAAGCAAAGGCATGTTGAAAGACCGGGTCTATGGCATAACTGAAACTTTGTTCCATGACCCCTATTACCAGCGACATGTGGTGGGTGCGCCAGTCGTGCGCAAAGTAGAGCAAGGCCGTATTTTCAGTGAAGCCAATTACGCAGTTTTTCGCACCAAGCTCGACAAAGAGTCCACTGTTTTCAATGTGGGGCGCTACCTTGACATCATTGTTCAAACGCCAGAGGGCTTTAAATTTGAAGAGCGCCTTTGCGTCTATGACAGTGAGATGATTCCCAACTCCATCATTTATCCCATCTAAATATGAGCAACTGGATTGACGTAGCCGCTGAGGCTGATTTGTTTGAAGGTGCTGGCATTGCTGTAGCACCGCTGAATTACGACATCGCTCTTTTCAAAGTGGATGATGGCGTGTTTGCAATCAACAACGAATGCAGCCATGGCAATGCCAAACTGTGCGAGGGCTTCGTAGAGGGCAACTTTGTAGAGTGTCCATTTCACCAAGCAATGTTTGACGTGCGTGATGGGTCTGTAGCGTGCGGCCCAGCCACAGAGCCTGCCAAAGCATGGCCCGTCAAAATTGAAAACGGCAGAGTATTTATAAATTTGGCAGACAATGCCTAAATAGCAGGTCTGCCAAATCGAGAGTCTGTCAGGTGGAAGACCAATTGGGTTTTCGTTTGTCAATGAAGGCTTGCACACCCTCGAGCGCTGAGTTGTCCATCATGTTGCAAGCCATGGTTTGAGATGCATATGCATAGGCTTTCTCTATGCCAGTTTCGAGTTGCATGTAAAACAACTCTTTGCCCATGGCCAATGCCACTTGAGGTTTTGAAAGAATTTTGGCAAGCAAGCTCTCTAGGCAGGCATCGAGCGCCTCGGGTTCGGCAATTTGATTGATCAAACCTTGTTTCAGAGCATCTTGTGCACTTAAAAAATCGCCGGTGACCAGCATTTCAAAAGCCGCCTTGCGCGACACATTGCGAGACAAAGCCACACTGGGTGTGGCGCAAAACAAACCCAAATTGACACCGCTCACCGCAAACTTGGCCTCCGAAGAAGCCACAGCCAAATCGCACTGCGCAACCAGTTGACAGCCAGCAGCCGTGGCAATGCCTTGGACTTTGGCAATGACGGGCACTTGCAATTTTTGAATGCTCATCATCATTTCACCGCATTGCGAAAAGAGCTTTTGGTAGTAATCCATGGAGGGCTCAGCGCGCATTTGCCGAAGGTCATGCCCTGCACAAAAAGCTTTGCCAGCAGCCGCAATGACCAGAACCCGTAGCTTCTGACTTTTGGACAAATTGTCGAGCTCACTTTGCAAGGCAGTGAGCATCTCTTCGCTCAATGCGTTGAAAGCGGCTGGCCGATTCAAGGTGAGGGTGCAGACGCCGCGATCGTCGTCATGCCGAAGAACCAAGGGAGCGTCTGGGTTTGTCATCGTGATTACCTTTTGAATTCAGTTGGCATGTTTGGCGCGTTCGCGCAATTGGAATTTTTGTATTTTGCCCGTGGAGGTTTTTGGAATTTCCTCAAAGCGAATTTCTTTGGGCACTTTGTAGCTGGCTAACAAGTTTTTGCAATGCGCTATCAATTCGGTTTGAGATACCGTAGCGCCAGATTTGACCTCTACGAATGCCAAGGGTGACTCGCCCCATTTGGGGTCGGGTTTGGCAACCACCGCGCAGGCCAACACAGAGGGGTGGCGATAAAGCGCGTCTTCTACTTCGAGAGAGCTGATGTTTTCACCGCCAGAGATGATGATGTCTTTGCTGCGGTCTTTGATTTTCACATAGCGGTCGGGTTCCATCACGGCCAAGTCGCCGGTGTGAAACCAGCCGCCTGCGAATGCTTCGTGGGTGGCACGTGGGTTTTTCAAATAGCCCTTCATCACAATGTTGCCCTTGAACATGATCTCGCCCATGGTCACACCATCGGCAGGGCATTCAGTCATGTTTTCAGGGTCCATGACGGTCATGCCTTCTTGAAGCACATAGCGAACACCTTGTCTGCCATTCAAGCGGGTTTGTTCAGACAAACTTTCGTCGGCCCAAGACTCGCGTTTGACTGCCACGCTGGCGGGTCCATAGACTTCGGTCAAGCCATACACATGCGTGATGTCGAAACCAATTTTGGCCATGCCTTCAATCATGGCGGCGGGTGGTGCGGCGCCTGCCACCATGCCCCTGACTTGCTGGTCAATACCAGCCCGCATGCTTTCGGGGGCGTTGTAGATCAGGCTGTGAACGATGGGCGCCGCGCAGTAGTGATTGACGCCGTGCTCGCGCATGGCGTTTAGGATAGGCTGTGCTTCTACTCGCCTCAAGCACACGTGCGTGCCGGCCAGCATGGCCACTGTCCAAGGAAAGCACCAACCGTTGCAATGGAACATGGGCAAGGTCCACAAATATGTGGGGAAGTGCGGCATGGTCCAAGTGGCCACATTGCTCACGGCGTTGAGGTAAGCGCCTCGGTGGTGCGTCACAACGCCTTTGGGATCGCCTGTGGTGCCACTGGTATAGCTGACGGCAATGGCATCCCACTCGTTTTGCGGACCTTCTAATTTGGAAAGAGGCTCGTGCGATGCGAGCCATGCCTCATATTCATAGCGCCCTAGCTGTTCACCAGGGCCTGTGTATTCAGAGTCGCAAACATCGATCACCTCGATGGACCTGCCAAATTGAGTTTTCAAAATGTCCAAGGCTTTGCTCATGACGGGAGAAAACTCTCGGTCTGTGATGAGCACAGCGCATTCGCAGTGATTGAGTTGCCAGGCAATCAGGGCGGCATCAAGCCGGGTATTGAGTGGGTTAAGCACCGCATTGAGGGCTGGCACCGCATAGTGAACTTCTACCATTTCTGGGGTGTTGGGCAGCATGGCACTGACTGTGCTGCCGCGGCTGACACCTAGAGATTGCAGCGCAGCGGCAAGTCGAGCAGATCTGTCGCGCGTTTGAGCCCAAGTGTATTTGCGGTGGCCATGAACCACCGAGCTTAAGTCGCCAAAAATCTCGGCACTTCGCTCGACAAAACTGACTGGCGAAAGCGCTGTGAAATTGGCTGAATTAGGGTCTAAGTCTTGCTCGAAGATGTTGGTCATTTTGAAATTCCATGCACGGATACGGGGCTGGCGATGTTCAAGGCTTGATCGATGTCCCACAAAATATCATCGATGTGCTCTAGGCCCACCGAAATTCGAATCATGTCGGGGCCAACCCCGGCTGCCAACTGTTGTTCTTCATTGAGTTGGCGATGCGTGGTGCTGGCAGGGTGACTAATGAGT
>CANFJC010000124.1 GCA_947447245.1 Comamonadaceae bacterium | reverse complement strand
ACTGGCACGCGAAGACGACAAGCCCAAATCGATCAAGCGCTTAGGGTCGACTTCCCCTTGCCGAATGAATTCAATGGGCGATTGAGAATTAAGTTGTCGAATGCGCCCACACAATGTTTCCAAATGGTCCGCAGAGGTCAAATCAGTTTTGGTCAGCAATATTTTGTCGGCAATGGCAATTTGCTTCACAGCTTCTGTTTGCTGGTCAATTTGACCCACACCATGCAAGCCGTCGACCAAAGTGATCAGTCCATCTAGGCGGTAGTGCGCTGCCAACAAAGTGTCACTGGCCAATGTTTGAACCACCGGTGCAGGATCTGCCAAGCCCGTTGTTTCCACAATGACCCGATCGAAGTCAAACACCTCGCCCACGCGGCGTTGTGCAAAGAGGTCGCGCAAAGTTTCTTGCAAATCGGTTCGAACTGAACAACAAATACAGCCATTGGCCAACAGCGTGATGTTTTCCGAAGACAGGGTGACCAAGTCATGGTCGATGCCAATTTCACCAATCTCATTGATGACCACGGCCACACGCCGCATGTCGGGGTGCAACAACAGTTTTGAAATCAGCGTGGTTTTCCCGCTGCCAAGAAAACCTGTGACCAAGGTCACCGGTATTTTTCCCGCCAACACATCGCGCGACCAAGTCACTGCAGCTTCACTTTAAATGTTCATTTCAAGAATGTACAAGCCGCCTGTGAAGCGGTCTACGGTGTAGACAATGCGTCGATCATCGACATACACATCATTGAGTTGAATGGCACCCGCTGGCGATAGTTTGGGCGCACCCGGTACAAAGTAAGCAATCTCTTGCACTTGGTAGGGGTTGCTGGTGTCGTACACCCGCACACCTGCATTGAAGAAGGAACCCACAATGATGGTGTCAGATCTGAAGGATGTAGGACCCGGCAAATTTTCGTGCAGGTTGTGCGCACCAAAACGACCGCCGCGTTTTGCAAATGCTTCATAAGGCGGCGCTGGAAATGTACCGATAGGCACGGGGTTGGCTTCGTTGCGCGAATCGACCACCCACACCAACTTGGGCCAATCGGCACCGTTGTCTTGTACGCACTCGTCGCTCACAATCCACAAGCCTCTGTCAAACAGCGGCAACACCGTGTGCGTAAAACCATTGAAAGGCGGCGAATGGTTCCACTGCGACACCACCTTGATGTTCTTCATGTCGGAGATGTCTAGCACCACAGCACCGCCATCGATGTAGCCGACAAACGCCCGGTTGGGTTGCTCTGGAAAGACATTGGTGTTGTGTGTTCGAAAGCCCGCATCAAACTGAGCCGGCAAGCGCGGTGGGGGTGGCGCCTCATCGCCTTCACGGGTGCCGGGATACCACCAACGCCCTACTTCCACGGGCTTTTCTGGGTTGATGATGTCGATGATCCGATAGAACTGATCGTCTAAAGGATTGCAAGGTTGAAAATCGGCAGCACCGGATGACATGTGAACATAGCGGCCATCGACAAACCAAACGGCATGGACACCGCGAGAATACGGGCCCGAGCAGTCAAAATGAGAAAGCAAACGCGGCTTTTCGGGTTGGCTCACATCAAAAATATCAATGCCTGCGGGTTTGATGCCGACTGTGGTGGCTTGGTAGGCCACCACCATGATGTTGCCCACCACGTCTAATGAGTTAGACCGCAGCTTCATGTGCGGCAATTCAGTTTGCACAATGAGCTTGGGATTTTGAGGGTCAGTGACATCGACACCCGAGAAGTTTTTCGGCGCAGACTCATGCGCCAACCACAAGATGCGGCGCCCATCCGAAGTGAGCTGCATGCCCATTCCCTCGCCTAGCCCACCAAACCCTTCAAGCTCATGGTGGGCCAACAATTTCATGTTGAGTGACAGGGTTTGATCAGCTCTCGATGCAGATTGAGGTGCTTGAAGCATGGGTAAATACTCATCAAAAATTTTATTGAATCTGTAATATAGCGGAAAGGAATTCAAGATCAGTCAAGACATTCCCTAACCATCATCAGGAGACAAGAAATGAATTTTGTAATGGCGCAGCGTTGGAAGCATTTCTTCCAAATTGGTCTTGTGGTGTTGAGCGCTTGCGGGGTGTTTCAAGCCCAAGCACAAACCCCAACTTTTCCCAGCAAACCCGTCAAACTGGTCGTCACTTATCCGCCAGGCGGAAGTTCAGACCTCATGGCACGCATCATGGGTCAAAAGCTCAGCGAAGTTTGGGGGCAGCCTGTCATCATTGAAAGCAAACCCGGCGCGGCCGGCTCGATTGGCATGGAGTTCACAGCCCGCCAACCTGCCGATGGCTACACCTTTGTGGTGGGCAACTTAGGCCCCGCATCGGTCAACCCCCTCATTACCAAAGTACCCTACAGCATGGAGAAGGATTTCATTCCTGTTTCTCTCACTGCCACAGGCCCCAACATCTTGGCCGTTCCTACCGCGTCTCCTTTTAAAAACTTAAACGATCTGTTGGTGGCAGCGCGCAACAAACCAGGTTCTTTGAACTTTGGCACCAGCGGCCCTGGCAGCATGGCGCACTTGGGTGGCGAACTCATCATGAGACAAGGCAACGTCAAAATGGTGGGTGTGCCCTACAAAGGCGGCGGATTGGCTGTGAATGATTTGTTGGCGGGCCAAATTGACATGATGGTCTCCGACGCATTGCCTGTCATTCAACACATCAGAACGGGAAGGTTGCGTGCACTGGCGATTACCAGCGCCAAGCGGTCACCTTTGTCACCCGAGATTCCTACGTTTGCAGAAGCAGGCCTTAATGGTTTGGTTGCCGTCAACTGGTGGGGCGTTTTCTTGCCTGCCGGAACTCCCAAACCTGTGGTAGATGCCTATTACACAGCCCTGGTCAAAGTCATGGCCAATCCTGATTTGAAAGAAAAATTTGCAGGCTTGGGCGTAGAAGCCATGGCCACCACACAAGATGAATTCAAAGCCTTCTTGGCGGATGAAAAAAGCAAATATTCAAAGCTGATTGCCGACAACAACATCAAAGGCGAATGACCTAAGGGAGACTCAATTGGGACTTAAATTTCTTGAACATTTGCTGATCCTCACGGACGATCCGGAAGGAACCAGAGATTGGTTTGTTCAAAATTTAGGGTTCCGAGACGGCTTCCACCCTGAATTTGGGTTTCCAGTTTATTGGCTTTACATTGGTGATCAAGATGTGCTTCACATTGGCAAAGCACGTCACTCAGAACATCAAAACACCTACCTCAAAACACCCACCGATGCAGAGCAAGACTTCTCTGCGGCGGGGGCCATGGGTTCAGGCCGCATTGATCACCTTTGTCTCAATTGCGATGGCATGAGCGAATTCATCGAACGTCTGACGCGCAACGGCATACCATTCAGTGAACGCAAAGCTCACAACTCCCAGCTTTACCAGTTGTTCATCCGCGAGCCCATCAACGGCATCAAAGTAGAGCTCAACTTCTCATGGGATGAGGCTGTTCAAATGGGACGCGTGCCTTCTTACACCGATGAAGGGCACAACATGTTGCCCACGTTACCGGGCAAGCATTGATTGCCTCATCAAAGTCGCTGCCTTCAATTTGATTGGAAACACTGTGCCCGCTTATTGGATATCTCGTTGCATCATCAACGACCCCGTGGTTTACAAACGATACACCGATCAGGTGCCAGACATCATTGCCAAATACGGCGCCAAGGTATTGGCCCGAGGTGGCCATTTCCAAATCATGGAAGGGCCGGAAGTCTTCAAGCGCTTTGTGGTGATTGAATTTCCAACTTTTGCGTCAGCCGTTGAATGCTTTCAATCTGATGCCTACAAAGCCGCTGCATCACACCGAAGAAACGGCGGGGGCATTGTTGAAAATGTCATTGTGGAAGGTGTTGAAATACCAAGCTAGCTTCAAACCAGCTTGTCTAGGGCTTCCTCAACCCACTTGCGGTCCCAGGTGCCCGCCATGATTTCTTTTTCCCATTGTTGCTCTAAAGCATGTTTGGCTTTGGCCAACTTCAAAACTTCAGCCACCTCACTGATGGGCACGACCATCACGCCATCGGGGTCACCGATCAGCAAATCACCGGATGCAATCGACAATCCGCCGCAAGCGATAGGGTAGCCAATCTCTCCGGGGCCGCTTTTAAACGGGCCGTTAGGCGTGGCACCCCGAGCCACCACAGGAAAATCAACTTTGCCCAACTCCTCCACATCGCGAATGGCGCCATCGATGATGATGGCTTCTATGCCGCGCGTCTTGGCATAACTGGACATCATGGCCCCAATGATGGCGGTGTTCATGGCGCCCCCTGCATCCACCACCACGACGTCACCCGGCTGTGCTTTGTCAAGGGCTTGGTGCAATAGCAAGTTATCGCCAGGGCGCACACGCACTGTGAGTGCCGGCCCTGCAAAACGCTTGAGTCGGCCATATTGGTTGAAGCCTGCTGTAAAGGCTTGCAAACGATTGGCCACATCGCCCACCACGGCCACCGGAATAGATCGGGCTTGTTCAACCAGCGCAGCATCCACGCGTTTGAAATCCAATTGAATGCGTAGGCCAAGGTGATTTAACTGTTTCATTTTTTTCCTCTAAATTTAGGGCATGACAGACAGTTGACTTACAAATGGCCGACACATTTGGGATGCGCGCGCAATCGCGAGTAAACACCCAAAGCATTGGTTTCATAAATCATTTGTTTTTTGCCTGCTGTCGCTTCTGGTGAAGCATCGATGTATTTTCTGGTGTCATCAAAATACTGAGAAGTAAGCGGGTCAATGCCTTGAACTGCACCCACTGTTTCTGATGCAAACAAAATATTTTCAGCAGGCAACACGCGCAGCAACAAATCAATGCCAGCCTGATGGTAAACACAGGTGTCAAAGAACACGTTGCCCAAGACCTTTTGCTCTAGCGCTTCTAAGCCGCGGTCTTGCGCAATGCCCCTGTACCGACCCCAGTGATAGGGCACAGCGCCGCCGCCATGCGGAATGATGAACTTCAAAGTTGGAAAGTCTTTGAAAATATCCGAAGTCATGAATTGAACAAATGCCGTTGTGTCGCCATTGATGTAATGGGTGGCCACAGGATCAAAATGCGGATTGCAAGAGCCACTGACATGAATCATGGCAGGCACATCGAGTTCAACCAATTTTTCGTAAAGCGGGTACCACCACTTTCGATCTGAGAGCGGCGGGTCGGTCCAGCGACCGCCACTGGGGTCAGGATTCAAATTGGCACCAATGAAGCCCAGCTCAAGAATGCAGCGCTCTAACTCTTCAAAAACGCGCCGCCCTGGTGCCACACCAGAAGCTTGAGGAAGCTGGCAAACACCTATGAAATGATCGGGATAAAGCTGACAGACCCGATGCACCAAGTCGTTGTTGTAACGAGCCCATTGCACATTGGTGTCTTCGTTGCCATAGTGATGGTCCATGCCCACGGCACGCGGCGAGAAGATGGTTAAGTCGACACCTCGCTCTTGCATCTTTCGAAGCTGGTTGGCTGAAATGCCCGCTCGAATTTCATCGTCACTGACGACAGGTGGTATCAGGTTTGGCGTGAGCCCCGTTCGGTTGTATTCAGCAATTTGCTGAAGGCGAAATTCGGCCACTTGAGGCGGCGTTGTCGTGAAATGGCCGTGGCAGTCGATGATCATCTTAGGCTTGGAAATCTAGTTTGATTTTTGACAAAAAGTCTTTCATGAACTTCACTTATTCGTTCATGCGATCAACCGTTTCAGCGCGTGATAATTTCAAGGGTTCTAGGCCATTGCCAATCAATTTATTGGCAATGGCGGCACTGTTGACCGTGGCATTGATAGAAACATTCATGGCGTTAAGAACATCTGGAGGTGTATTGGATGGCGCCCAAACGCCGATCCAAGATGGAATGGAAGCACCCTTGAAGACGTCCACCAGCGAAGGAATGCCTGGCAAACTTTTCACAGTTGTGGGCTGTGCAATGGCAATCCACTTCAACTTGCCAGCTGCCACCATGGGCCCACCCACTGGAATGGTAGTGAAAACGGCATCCAGGTGGCCCCCAGCCGCATCAATGATCATGGGCGCGCCGCCTTTGTAGGGCACCATGGTCGCATCGATGCCTGTGGATCTTTCCAACAAAAGCGCTGCCAAATGGTGAGGAGAACCGACGCCAGCAAGTCCAATGCGAAGTTGCTGTCCTGGTGCTTTGGCTTTCGCTAAAAATTGTTCCAAATTGTTCACGCCAAGTTGAGATGAAACGGCAAGCACCAGAATCATGTCGGCCACAGCAGCCACAGGAACCAAATCCTTCAGAGCATCGACTGACTTAGAAGCCAATTGCGGCACCAAGGGGTTGGTGGAAAAAATTGAATTGGCAAACACGCCGTAGTTGCTTGAATCTGCAGCTTGCTTGGCCACAAACTCCATGGCAATGTTGCCGCCAGCGCCAGCTTTGTTTTCAACCAAGACACCGCCCCCACTCAACTGAAGCCCTTCGGCGAGGGTTCTGGCGGCAAAGTCCACAACACCCCCAGCCGGATAGCTCACAGTGAAACGCGTTTGTTTGGCGCCAAAGGCTTGTGAATGGGCTAACCCAGGCAAGCCCAAGCTGGCCAAGCTTATGCCCAAGGAAGAAATGACTTCTCTTCTGTCCATGATCGTCTCCATTGATTTCAGACTTCTAATCCAAATAAATATACGACGCCAATGCCTTTGTCACAACCTAGGGTATTCATTAGCCGTGAAATTTAAGACACTGATAACCTAGCGTCTCTGTACTTTCTTTAAACCTCACACTTGAAAGAATCAGCATGTTCAAACTTCCAAAGTTATCCAATTGGGCCGCGCTGTGGGTGACAGCGGCTTCTTGTTTTTCCCCGACCCTTTCTCAGGCAGCATGGCCTTCTGACCAGCCCATCAACATGATCCTTGCCTATGCGCCGGGTGGCGGCACCGACATTGTGGCCAGACAGTTGGTGCCCTTTCTTGAAAAAGCCTTAGGCAGTGGTGCTCGGTTCAGTGTCATCAACAAAGCAGGCGCAGGCGGTGACATTGGTTTTGGTGCCATTGCTGCGGCGGCGCCCGATGGCTACACCATCGGATTTATCAATACGCCACCTGTGATGACCATTCCCATTGAACGCAAAACAACCTGGACGCTGAACAGCTTTGAATTGTTAGGCAATGTGGTTGATGACCCAGGGACATTTTGTGTTCACAACGACAGCCCTATCAAGTCGCTGGCAGAGTTAGCGGCTTTCGCCAAAGCCAATCCAGGCGTCGCTTCTGTAGGCACCACAGGCGTGGGTTCAGATGACCATCTCGCCATGTTGATGTTTGAAAAATCAGCAGGCGTCAAAATGACCCATGTTCCCTTTAAGGGCTCTGGTGAAACCAGAACCGCCATCATCGGAAAACACATCACGGTGGCCGCCATCAACGTGGGCGAGGCCCTTCAATACCTCAAAGGTGGCTCCCCTCTGCGCTGCTTAGGTCAAATGACACCTGCTCGGATTTCGATGGCCCCCGAATGGCCCACTTTCCGAGAGCAAGGTTATCAATTTGACATGGCCTCTTTGCGCGGGGTTGTAGCGCCCAAAGGACTGCCACCCGCCGTGCGCGACAGGCTGGTACAAGCCTT
>CANFJC010000123.1 GCA_947447245.1 Comamonadaceae bacterium | reverse complement strand
GTGGGATCTTCGAGCGATGCATTGACGGTTCTTAGGCGTTCTGATTTGGCATCGTAGTCAAAGATACCTCCGTAAATCTTCGGTGCGGGCTGCCAGGTCGGCCAATTTCGCGCCAATTTGATTGATGTGTTCTGCGTCCATGAGTGAGCGTGTCCGAATCTGTGAAAGACTGGATTTTCTCATGCTTAGGGGCCTCTTGCGAGGCAAGTCAGGCCAAAAAGTCCTCTAGAAGTTGGGCCAAGGCCTCTGCTTGGTCGTGATGTAGCATGTGACCCGCATCTTCAAGGGTGGCGATCTTCAAATCGGTGACCGATTTCAGGCGCTCATGGAACTCTTCAAGGGTGAATTTCACTTTCCACCACTGTGACAAAGAGACATCTGAGGCTTCTACGACCAAAGTCGGTGCTTTGATTCTTTTGTAAATTTCAAGCACTTCATCGACACGGTACAGGTAGGGATTGACCACTTTGTGGGCCGCATCGCCCAAAATTCGCCACTGGCCTTGTGCGTCAGCTTGGGCCCAATGCTGTGCCAGCCAATCGGCTTTGTCCTGCGACAAACGTTGGTTGGTTTTCATGAGTCTTTGGGCGACAGCCGCTGCGTCGGGATAAGGTTTGAGGTCCAACTCGCCTTTTTCAAATGCTTGTAACTCGTCTAGCCATTGCCCTAAACGACCCGGCGCTTGGGAGGGGCGGGTAGCCGACATGCCAAAACCCTCTAAATTGATCAGGCGCCGAATGCGATCGGGGCGTGCGCCTGAGTACATCATGACCACATTGCCACCCATGCTGTGCCCCACTAAATCGATGCTTTGGTCAGGGCACATTTGGATGAGCAAAGCATCCAAATCGCCTAAGTAATCGGGCAACCAGAAACTGTCGGTGGCAGGGCCTTGGGTGAGGCCGTAGCCGCGCCAGTCAGCCGCCAAAATGCGGCGGCTCTGGAAAAATGCATCGCTGAGGGAATCCACCATGAATTGCCATGAGGCCGCCACATCCATCCAGCCATGTGCCAAAACCACAGGCGGCAAGCTCGATTGGGGGTTGCCCCACTCGCGAACATGGTATTGATGCCCTCGCAAAGGGACGAAATGGCTAGTAGAGTGGCGTTTAACTTGGTACATACTGCAAGATCATAAGGAGACAGGGAATGCGTGTCAGTCACCCGAACGACGCTTACGAGACGGTCCACCGCCAATTTGCTTGGCAAGTACCTGAACTTTTTAACATGGCGGAAGTTTGCTGCGGCCGATGGGCCCGCTCAGCCAAGCATCAGCATGCCACGGCTATTTTGGAGCATCAGACAGGTGGTCGGGCACCTCTGAACTGGACTTTTGCACAATTGCAAATTGCAGCCCATCAACTCAGCAATAGGCTTGTAGGCTTGGGTGTCAAAAAAGGGGATTGCGTTGCCATCGTGATGCCGCAGCGGTTTGAAACGGCTGTTGCCTATATGGCAGTTCTGCAAATGGGTGCCGTGGCCATGCCCTTGTCCATGTTGTTTGGACCTGAAGCTTTGTCATTTCGCGTGGCAGACAGCGGTGCAGCCGTGGCGCTTTGCGATGAGATTTCATCGCCTGTCTTGATGGCTTTGAAAAAAGAGTGCTCTGGGTTAAAAACGGTTTTGAATGTTCCCAAAGAATTGAAGGCTCCAAAATCCAAGTTGTCAGCGCAGAAAAAATTCAGGCCTGTTCAAACCAAAGCAGACGACCCAGCCATCTTGATTTATACCAGCGGCACCACGGGTAACCCGAAGGGTGCACTCATTCCGCACCGAGCTTTGATTGGCAATTTAACGGGTTTCGTATGCAGTCAAAATTGGTTTGGCTTTGAGCCGCATGCGTCGTCTGAGGTGAATCTATCGATGTCAGCGTTGCCAACAGGATCGCAAGCCATTTTCTGGTCGCCTGCCGACTGGGCCTGGACCGGGGGCTTGATGGATGCCTTGTTGCCTTCGCTTTATTTTGGGCGTCCTATCGTGGCTTTCAAAGGGCGCTTCAGTCCCGAGCTTGCATTTGAAATTTTGCACACGCATGGCATCACGCACAGTTTTTTATTTCCCACTGCCTTGAAAGCCATGATGAAGGCACAAGCGCATCCACGCCAGCAATACAACATTGTGTTGAAAGGATTGATGAGCGCGGGCGAGGCCGTGGGTGACGCAGTGTTTGCCTACTGCCGCGATGAGTTGGGCGTGGTGGTGAACGAAATGTTTGGCCAAACAGAGATCAATTATGTGGTGGGCAACTGCCAGGTTTTTTGGCCTTCTAAGGCCGGCAGCATGGGGCGAGGCTATCCTGGTCATCAGGTGGCCGTGATGAATGAGCAAGGGCAGATTTGCAAACCTGGCGAGCCGGGCGAGGTGGTTGTGAATCGGTTCGATCGGCATGGCCAGCCCGACCCCGTTTTCTTTTTGGGTTATTGGAAAAATTCATCAGCCACGCAAGCCAAATACACAGGCCCTTGGTGTCGAACAGGCGATGTCGCCATTGAAGATGAGGACGGCTATCTTTGGTACCAAGGCCGAACCGATGACATGTTCAAATCCGCAGGTTATCGGATTGGCCCCGGAGAAATTGAAAATTGTTTGGTCAAACATCCTGCTGTGATGAATGCCGCTGTGGTGCCTAAACCCGATGCGGATCGAGGCGCCTTGGTCAAAGCCTATGTGGTCTTGTCTCCAGAGTTTGTGTCGCAAAGAGCCGCCTCCCAAAATGTGCAAGATTTTGAAAGTCGAGTGATTGAAGACTTGCAGCGACACGTGCGTGGCTTATTGGCTCCCTATGAGTATCCCAAAGAAATTGAGTTCATTGAACAATTGCCCATGACCACCACCGGTAAGGTGCAAAGACGTTTCTTGCGTTTGCAAGAAGAAGAGCGTACGCGTCAAAAAATGTAAATGAAGTCAATCGTTCTTGTCTCAGGGGTCGCTCGAATTGAAATAGGTTTTACACTCTGACCCAGACCATTTTTACCAACAGTTTTAAATCAAGATGAAAAAAATCAAGCTCGGCACCTCAGACCTTCAGGTCACGCCCATCTGTTTAGGCACCATGACCTTTGGTGAGCAAGTGGCAGAAAAAGAAGCCCACTCAATTTTGAACCGCTCTCTAGAATTGGGTGTGAACTTCTTGGACACGGCAGAAATGTATTCTGTGCCTGCCAAAGCCGAGACTTTTGGCGCCACTGAACGCATTCTGGGCAATTGGTTTGCCAACAATCCGGGTGCACGTCAAAAAGTGGTGCTGGCCACCAAAGTGGCGGGCCCTTCCAGGGGTATGCCATGGGTTCGCGAAGGCACGGGCATGACGGCGCAAGATATTTTGAATTCATGCGATGCCAGCCTCAAGCGCTTGCAAACAGATGTGATTGACCTGTATCAAATTCACTGGCCAGAGCGCCATGTGCCAGCCTTCGGCATGATGTATTTCGATCCAGCCAAAGCTGCCATTGAAACCGCCATTCACGAGCAACTCGAAGCCATGGCCAAGTTGGTCAAGGCAGGCAAGCTTCGCTACATTGGCCTTTCCAACGAAACGCCCTACGGTACCCATGAGTTCATTCGTCTGGCCGAGCAACATGGCTTGCCCCGTGTCATGACCGTTCAAAATCCTTATTGCTTGGTCAATCGCACGTTTGACAATGCGATGGATGAAACATGCCACCGTTTGGGCGTGTCTTTGCTGGCTTACTCTCCCTTGGGCTTTGGTTCTTTAACTGGTAAATACGATCAAACGGGCTTGGAGGGAGAAGGTGCACCCATGGGGCGCTTGGCCAAGTACGAGTCCATGCGAAAACAACGTTGGGCTCGTCCAAGCACCTTGGAGGCCGCACGTTTGTACAACCAATTGGCGCGCGACAATGGCATGACACCCACTCAAATGGCGCTGGCATTCTGCTACACCCGTTGGTCGGTGGCCAGCACCATCATTGGCGTGACGTCTGTGGCGCAATTGGAAGAAGATGTGAAAGTTTGGGGAACCGAACTGTCGGCCGAAGTGTTGGCTGAAATTGATGCCATTCGATTGGCTCACCGCGATCCTGCAACCTGATCTTTGAGTCAAATTGAAGCGAGATTCTGATGCCTGAAAATTTAAGGGATGTCATGCAACACCCACTGACCGTGGTGGTGTTGGCCTACCTGCTGGGCTCTTTGAGTTTTGCAGTCATTGTGAGCAAGTTCATGGGCTTGTCCGATCCTCGCTCTTACGGCAGTAAGAACCCAGGCGCCACCAATGTTTTGCGATCCGGCAACAAAAAAGCGGCGGTGTTAACTTTGTTGTTTGATGCGGTGAAGGGCTGGGTGCCAGTGGCTGGAATACTTCACTATGGCGCTGATTACGGCTTAGCAGAGGGCGCTGCAGCCGCCGCTGGGCTGGCTGCATTTTTAGGCCATTTGTACCCCATCTTTTTTAAATTTCAAGGTGGCAAAGGCGTGGCCACTGCCTTAGGCGTTTTGATGGGCGTTTCACCCTTGTTGGGCTTGGCCGTGGCCATCACTTGGCTGGGCATTGCTGGGTACTTCAGATACTCTTCTTTGGCCGCTTTGTTGGCGGCTGTTTTGGCGCCTGTTTATTACGCCATGGCGGCCGACGGGCCATTCTGGAATTTCAATGGGGCCGTCTTTGGCATGTTGTGTGTGATGGGTATTTTGTTGGTCTGGCGACACCGCGACAATGTGAACCGTTTGCTTGCAGGGACGGAGACTAAGTTGGGCGCTAAGAAAAGTTAAATGAGTTTGAGCTCATCATTGAAGCATCTAAAAAGCGCCGTAATGAGACCAGTTCATTAAGGCGCTTTTTTTCAGTCTCGAAAATTGTTGAAGCTGATGGGGATCTCGATGATATCTTTGCGAAGCAAAGCCATGGCCGCTTGAAGATCGTCTCGCTTGGCGCCTGTCACGCGCACCGCGTCGCCTTGGATGGAGGCTTGCACTTTCAGCTTGCTTTCTTTCAATAATTTTTGAATTTTTTTGCTGTCCTCGGTGGCAATGCCATTGCGGACTTTCAAAACTTGCTTGACTTTGTCGCCGCCCATTTTTTGCACGTCGCCTTTGTCAAGGAAACGGACATCGACGCCGCGCTTGGCCATTTTGTTGAGCAACACTTCGTCAATTTGAGTGAGCTGAAAGTCAGCATCGCCAAACAAAGTGATTTCTTTGTCTTTCAATTCAATGGCCGCAGAGGTGCCCTTGAAGTCAAAGCGTGTGGCAATTTCTTTGGCGGTGGTGTCAACCGCATTCCTTACTTCAACCAAGTTAGGTTCGCAAACAGTGTCAAAAGATGGCATGGGGATCAACAATCAAGTCAGAGAATGCGACAATTCTCCCATGAACGTGACCCAAAACGTAGCCCTTCAGTCTTACAACAGCTTTGGCATTGTGGCCAAAGCCTATTCCTTGCTGCGAATTCGCTCTGAGGCAGACGCCATCGAGGCCCAAAAAGACTTGGAAAATTGGCGAGAAGGGCATTGCGTCTTGGGGGGCGGCAGCAACATTGTGTTAACCGGCGATGTGAAGCCGCTTGTTCTCAAAGTTGAAATTGCGGGCAAGCGCTTGGTTTCTGAAACCGAAAAAGCCTGGATTGTCGAGGCGGGTGCCGGTGAGGACTGGCACGAATTTGTGGCTTGGACTTTGTCCCAAGGCTGGCCAGGCCTTGAAAACATGGCCCTGATTCCAGGCTCTGTGGGCGCCTCACCTGTTCAAAACATTGGCGCTTATGGCGTTGAGCTTCAGGATCGGTTTGATTCCTTGGATGCACTCGATTTGGTGACAGGCAAGCCATTTACCCTCAATGCTGCGCAGTGCGCTTTTGGGTATCGCGATTCAGTCTTCAAGCACACCAGCAGTGGCCCTAACGGCATTGGCTTGGGCGGACGCGCCTTGATTTTGCGTGTCCGTTTTCACTTGCCTAAAGCCTGGAAACCAGTGGTGGGCTATTTGGACTTGGAACGCAAAATGGCCGAGACGGGCATCGCAAACCCTAGCGCGCAACAGATCTTCGATTGGGTCTGTGACATTCGCCGCCACAAATTGCCCGATCCTAAAGTCCTTGGCAATGCAGGCAGCTTTTTTAAAAACCCCACAGTCACGCCAGAGCAATGCGCCGACATCATCGCGCGCGATCCCAAGGTGGTGCATTACCCCATGCCCGATGGCAGCATCAAATTGGCTGCAGGTTGGCTCATTGATGCCTGCGGTTGGAAGGGAAAGAGTGTTGGCAATGCTGCCGTTTATGAAAAGCAAGCCTTGGTCTTGGTGAACCGAGGTGGCGCTACCGGGGGCGAAGTGGTCACACTTGCCAAGGCCATTCAAACCAGCGTATACGAACGATTCGGTATTCGCCTAGAACCCGAACCGGTCGTGATTTAAGGCTTATTTGCCACCTTCAAGCTTGAGCATTTCGGCGCCTTCGCCCAAAGACAACAAACCTGTTTGTGCATAGATACCCAATTTGGCGCGTGTGTCCACGATGTCCAAATTGCGCATGGTGAGTTGACCAATGCGGTCCAAAGGTGTGAACATGGACTCGCCCTTTTCCATGGTCAAACGCTCGGGGTGGTACGTGAGGTTGGTCGAGGTGGTGTTCAAAATGGAGTAGTCATTGCCACGGCGCAATTCGATGGTGACTTCGCCTGTGATGGCGCGCGCCACCCAGCGCTGCGCAGTTTCGCGCAGCATCAAAGCCTGTGAGTCAAACCAACGGCCTTGGTACAGCAAGCGGCCCAGTTTGCGGCCGTTGTCGCGGTATTGCTCAATGGTGTCTTCGTTGTGAATGCCTGTGATCAATCGCTCGTAAGCAATGAACAACAAAGCAAGGCCTGGCGCTTCGTAAATGCCGCGGCTCTTGGCTTCAATGATGCGGTTTTCAATTTGATCGCTCATGCCCAAACCGTGACGGCCGCCAATGCGGTTGGCTTCCAAAATAAGTTCGACGGGATCAGAAAAACTCACGCCATTTAAGGCCACAGGTTGGCCTTCTTCAAATCGCACCGTGACTTCTTCGTGTTTGACTGCGCAGTCTTCGCGCCAGAAGGGCACGCCCATGATGGGCTGCACAATTTTCATGCCGCTGCTGAGGTGCTCAAGGTCTTTGGCTTCGTGCGTGGCACCCAACATGTTGGAGTCGGTTGAGTAAGCTTTTTCGGCCGACATTTTGTAGCCAAAGCCGTGTTGCGTCATGAATGCAGACATTTCGGCGCGGCCACCTAATTCGTCAATGAACAATTGATCTAGCCAAGGCTTGTAAATTTTGAGCGAAGGGTTGGTGAGCAAACCGTAACGGTAAAAACGCTCAATGTCATTGCCCTTGTAGGTGCTGCCATCGCCCCAAATGTTGACGTCGTCTTCCTTCATAGCGGCCACCAACATGGTGCCCGTGACAGCGCGGCCAATGGGGGTGGTGTTGAAGTAAGTCACACCTGCTGTCGAAATGTGAAAGGCTCCACATTGCAATGCGGCAATGCCTTCGTGGGCCAACTGTTTGCGGCAGTCAATGAGCCGAGCCAGTTCGGCACCATATTCCTTGGCCTTGCGCGGAATTTCATCGTAGTCGGGTTCGTCGGGCTGGCCCAGGTTGGCGGTGTAGGCGTAGGGCACGGC
>CANFJC010000122.1 GCA_947447245.1 Comamonadaceae bacterium | reverse complement strand
GGCCGATTTTTTGGGAATTACTGTTAAATTTAGTGGAGTTCGATGATGTTCATTTCATCCGCATTTGCCCAAACCGCCCCAGCCGCTGCCTCAGCGGGTGGCGATATGCAATCTTCTTTGATGAGTATGTTGCCCTTGCTCTTGATGTTTGTGGTGCTGTATTTCGTTATGATTCGCCCCCAAATGAAAAAGCAAAAAGAACACAAAACCATGATTGATGCCCTCGCAAAAGGCGATGAAATCATCACAGCTGGTGGCTTCTTGGGCAAAGTGAGTAAGTTGGGTGATGGTTACCTAGGCGTTGAAATAGCCAATGGCGTTGAAGTTCAAATGCAACGCTCAGCCGTCGTTCAAGTTTTGCCTAAAGGTTCCATTAAGTAAACGCCACATGAACCAAGCGCCCTGAGCGCTTGGACATGCTTGTTGCTCTTTTCTCTTCTTTGAAGCGGCCGCCATCATGAACCGTTATCCGGTGTGGAAATTTGCGATCATCGTGATCGCTTTGTTGTTGGGCGTGGTTTACACCTTGCCTAACTTTTTTGGTGAAGCACCCGCGGTGCAAGTCTCGTCTTCCAAGATGAGCTCAAAGGTGGACGCGGCCGCATTGGCGCGTGTCGAAGACGCCCTCAAGGCTGCCAATGTGCCGTCTTCGGCGGTGGCGCTAGAAGGCAACTCCATCAAAGCGCGCTTTGAAACCACGGAGCAACAACTCAAAGCCAAAGACGCCATTCAAAAAGCCTTGATTCCAGAAGGCGCAGACAATGGCTATGTGGTGGCTTTGAATTTGTTGTCACGCTCACCCTCTTGGTTGACCGCTTTGCATGCCTCGCCCATGTACTTAGGCTTGGATTTGCGAGGTGGTGTTCACTTCATGTTGCAAGTGGACATGAAGGCCGCGCTGACGCAAAAAACCGATTCCTTGGCCGGCGACATTCGCACCACATTGCGGGAAAAAGATGTGCGCCATGGCGGCATCACACGCAACGGCTCAAGTATAGAAATCAAAGTGCGCGACCAGGCGCAATTGGATGCCGCACGCCGTGTCTTGGCCGATCAGTTTGCAGACTTGCAAGTCCTTGATGCTGCAGAAGGCGCTGAGTTCAAAATCACAGCCAACATCAAACCTGAAGCTGCGCGCCGCGTGCAAGAACAGGCCTTGAAGCAAAACATCACCACCTTGCACAACCGTATCAATGAGTTGGGCGTGGCTGAGCCTGTGATTCAACAGCAAGGCCTTGACCGCATTGTGGTGCAGCTGCCTGGCGTGCAAGACACTGCCAAGGCCAAAGATATTTTGGGTCGCACCGCCACCTTGGAAGTGCGCTTGGTCGACGAGAGCAGCGAAGCGCGTTCAGCAGAGCAAACCAATGGGCTTGTGCCTTTTGGCGCTGAGCGTTACCTAGAGCGCAATGGCCAAGCGGTGATTGTGAAAAAGCAAGTCATTCTGACCGGCGACAACCTCACTGACGCACAACCAGGTTTTGACAACCAAACACAAGAACCCGTTGTGAATTTGTCATTGGATGGCAAAGGCGCGCGTATCTTTAAAGATGTGACGCGTGAAAACGTGGGCAAGCGCATGGCCATTTTGTTGTTTGAAAAAGGCAAAGGCGAAGTGGTGACGGCACCTGTCATTCGATCTGAAATTGGTGGCGGCCGTGTTCAAATTTCTGGCCGCATGACCACCAGCGAAGCCAACGATACGGCATTGTTGTTGCGCGCAGGCTCCTTGGCAGCGCCGATGGAAATCATTGAAGAGCGCACCATTGGCCCAAGCCTGGGCGCTGAAAATATTGCTAAGGGCTTCAACAGCGTCACTTGGGGCTTCTTGGTGATCGCAGTTTTCATGTGCATTTATTACATGCTGTTTGGCATGTTCTCCAGCATTTCATTGGCAGTCAATTTGCTGTTGCTGGTGGCGGTGCTGTCCATGTTGCAAGCCACACTCACATTGCCTGGCATGGCCGCTATGGCGCTGGCGCTGGGCATGGCCATCGATTCCAATGTGCTCATCAATGAGCGTGTGCGTGAAGAGTTGCGTTTGGGCGCTTCCCCCCAAGCGGCCATTCACACGGGTTATGAGCGTGCCTGGGCCACTATTTTTGACTCCAACATCACCACTCTGATTGCTGGTGTTGCCTTGTTGGCATTTGGCTCTGGCCCTGTCCGCGGCTTTGCCGTGGTGCACTGCTTGGGCATTTTGACCAGCATGTTTTCTGCCGTGTTTTTCTCACGCGGCTTGGTCAATCTTTGGTACGGCCGTCAGAAGAAACTCAAGTCAGTGTCTATTGGCACGGTTTGGCGACCTGACGGTTCTGCACTGCCTGCAACAACCGACGACAAAGCCTAAAGCGGAGCAGCATCATGGAATTTTTCAAAATCCGCAAAGACATCCCGTTCATGAAGAATGCGTTGATCTTCAACGTGATCTCTCTCGTGACATTTTTGCTCGCAGTGTTCTTCTTGTTCAGTCGTGGTTTGCATTTGTCGGTGGAATTCACTGGCGGCACCGTGATGGAAGTGAGCTACAGCCAGCCTGCCGACCTGAACAAAGTGCGTGGTGTCGTGTCCGGTTTGGGCTATAACGATGTGCAAGTGCAAAACTTTGGCACAGCGCGCGATGTCATGATTCGATTGCCTGCGCAAAAGGGCGTGAGCTCTGCTCAGCAAAGTGAAACCTTGATGTCCGCGCTGAAGGCGGAAAACGCAGAAGCCACCATGCGCCGCACAGAATTTGTAGGCCCTCAAGTGGGTGAAGAGTTGGCGACAGACGGCCTTAAAGCTTTGGCTTTTGTGGTCATCGGCATCATGCTCTATTTGGCAGTGCGCTTTGAGTGGAAATTTTCGGTGGCCGCCATCATTGCCAACTTGCACGACGTCATCATTATCTTGGGCTTTTTTGCCTACTTTCAGTGGGAATTCTCCTTGGCCGTGTTGGCCGCGGTGCTGGCGGTGCTGGGTTATTCGGTGAATGAATCGGTGGTGATTTTTGACCGAATTCGCGAGAACTTCCGGCGTTATCGCAAGATGAACACGGTTGAGATCATTGACAACGCCATCACGTCCACCATCAGCCGAACCATCATCACGCACGGCTCCACGCAGATCATGGTGCTTTCCATGTTGCTGTTTGGTGGCGAGACCTTGCACTACTTTGCCATGGCCCTGACCATCGGTATTTTGTTTGGCATTTACTCATCCGTGTTTGTGGCGGCTGCCATTGCCATGTGGCTGGGTATTCGGCGTGAAGACTTGATCAAGGCCGCACCGAAAAAAGACGAAGACCCAGACGACCCTAACTCAGGCGCCGTGGTTTAAAGAAGGGGCTTAAGGCAAGGCTCAGCGACGCGGGTTGAGCTTTTGGTAAAGGCCGCCTTGCAATCGGCCCAGTGCCCCGTTCAATTCCAATTGAAACAATTCCGCTTGCAACTGCGAGGTGCTTAAGCCACTTCGAAGTTGCAGCTCATCGAGGCCCACGGGGTCTTGTCCCAAATGGTCAAGCACCTTTAAAGTTGACCTGCCAAGTTTTGCAGGCTCTGAAAAAGGTTCAAGCCCGCTAGGTGGGTCTAACAAGTCGGGTGCCGGCGCGCTATGCCACTGAACATCGGGCAGGTCTTTCAATTCCTCCAAAATATCGGGTGCGCAGTCGACCAACTTGGCGCCTTGCTTGATGAGGTCATGACAGCCTTTGGAGACGGTGGTGTGAATGGATCCCGGTATGGCAAACACCTCTTTGCCCAAGTCCAAGGCTTGTCTTGCGGTAATCAAAGAACCAGAGCGCGCGGCGGCTTCGACCACCAAGCAGCCCTGAGACAAGCCCGCGATCAGCCGATTGCGTTGTGGGAAGTTGGCGGTGATCGGCGGCGTGTTCAATGGGTATTCGCTGAGCAACAAGCCATGCGCTGCAATCTCCAAGGCCAAGGCATGATTTTGATGCGGATAAACGCGGTCTAAACCCGTGCCCACAACGGCCACCGTGTGCAAGGGATGCTGCGAGCTGCCACCTTCCAAAGCGCCTTGGTGCGCCGCTGTGTCGACGCCCAGGGCCAAGCCAGAAACCACCGTGAGGCCAGCTTTTGCCAAGTGGACAGCAAAGTCATGGGCATTCAAACGGCCTTGAGGCGTGGGATTGCGGCTGCCGACGACAGCAATGGCTTGTGGTGCTTGATGGGCAGGTGGGCTGAGCATGTGCAAGTGCTGCGTTTGACCTAAGGCATACAGCAGACAAGGTGGGTCAGGTGTGAGCATGAGGCTGCTGGGATAGTCGACATCGGCCAAGGTGAGAAGGCGCTTGTGCGCGACCTTGGACGTTCCGAGATGCGCCTGCGTTTGGAGCCATTCCCAGGTCGTGTCTACCGCATCTTCTAAGCCAAGGGGAATGAGGCGAAGCTGGCGGCCAAGGGCGCTGCTGACAATGGCTTGCAGCTCGCAAGCGCTTTGTTCAAAGATGGCCTCGGGCAAGCCAAACTTGAGCAGCAAGGCGCGCGCTGTGACATTGCCCACACCTGGGGTGAGGCTCAAACGCAGCCAAGCCCTTAGACTTTCTTTTGAAGCAATCATTTTTTTTCCTAAACACTTTCCCGCAGATTGGGGGAGGCCGATTTTGGGTACGATTCGTCACTTGGGCAAGGCTTCTTCAAATTGGCGAAAATAGAGGTATTGCTGAATAAATCACCATGGCACTTTTAAACATCCTTTGTTACCCAGATCCCCGCCTGCACAAGGTGGCAACGCCTGTTACGGCCTTCGACGACAAGTTGCGCAAGCTAGTGGCGGACATGCTTGAAACCATGTACGAGGCACAAGGCGTTGGCTTGGCGGCAACACAAGTCGATGTGCACCAACGCTTGGTGGTGCTTGACACTTCTGAAGAGCGCAATCAGGCCACGGTGTTGGTCAACCCAGAAATCACTTGGTACAGCGAAGAGCGTGTCAAAGGCGAAGAGGGTTGCTTGTCTGTGCCTGGCATTTACGATGGGGTTGAGCGTGCGGTGTCTGTGAAGGTGAAAGCGGCCGATGAACACGGTCAAGTTCGAGAGCTTGAAGCGCAAGGCCTGATGGCGGTCTGTGTGCAACACGAGTTGGATCATTTGATGGGCAAGGTTTTTGTTGAATACTTGTCACCCTTAAAGCGCAATCGCATCAAGACCAAAATGCTCAAAGCTCAAAAAGAAGACGCTTAAAACCACATTGAAAGAATTTGTATGCGCGTGATTTTTGCGGGCACGCCCGAATTTGCCCGCAGCGCATTGGCCGCCCTGCATGCGGCAGGACATGACATCGTGGGGGTGTTGACACAGCCCGACAGGCCGGCAGGCAGAGGCATGAAACTTCAAGCTTCTGCCGTGAAGCAATTTGCATTGTCAAAAGAGATGACAGTGGTTCAGCCGCACAGCCTGAAATTGGATGGCAAGTATCCCGATGAAGCCCAAGCGGCGCAAGCTTTCATTGCAAGTGCGCAAGCTGACGTCATGGTGGTTGCCGCGTATGGCTTGATCTTGCCGCAGTGGGTGCTGGTTGCCCCGCGCTATGGCTGCCTGAATATTCACGCTTCATTGCTGCCCAGATGGCGAGGTGCAGCGCCCATTCACCGTGCCATTGAGGCGGGTGATGTTCAAACCGGTGTGACCATCATGCAAATGGACGCCGGACTTGATACGGGTGACATGTTGTTAGAAGAAAAATGCCTCATCACCGAGCAAGACACCACAGCCAGCTTGCACGACAAATTGGCAGAGATTGGCGCACGCATGATTGTGAATGCGCTCTCGCAAGCAGGCCACTTCAAGCCGGTGAAGCAGCCCCTTGAAGGTGTGACTTACGCGCACAAAATTGAAAAAGCAGAAGCGGCCATTGATTGGACGCAAGCGGCGCAAGTGTTGGCACAACGTGTGCGGGCGTTTGACCCATTTCCAGGCATGAGCTTGCAATGGGGCGAAGAAGTGGTCAAGGTTTGGCAAGCGCATGCTGAGCCACTGCCTCTCGATTTGGCGCATCAAAAACCACCTGGCACTTTGCTCAGTGTCCAAGAAGAGGGCCTGCGAGTGGCTTGTGGTGAAGGCGTTTTATGCCTGACGCAATTGCAAAAAGCAGGCGGTAAACGCCAATCTGCAGCGGACTTTGTGCGCAGTTTCAAAGGGCAAGTGGGCGATGTTTTTCAAAGCTGAAAATTACCGCCACCCCGCCTTCATGGAGGCTGTGCGTGACGTGGCACCGCAAGCGCCGGGTGTTGCTGCGTGGGGCTTGATGACGGGCGTGGCCATGGTGAATTCTGGCTTGAGTGTGTTTGAGTCAATTGCCATGACGCTGTTTGTGTATGCGGGCAGTTCACAACTGGCCGCCTTGCCTTTGATCGCAGCGGGCGCGCCCGCCTGGGTGATTGTGGCCACAGGTTTTTGTGTGAACTTGCGCTTCATGGTATTCAGTTTGCATTTACGCAAATACCTCATGCATTTGCCACGCCTTGAAAGGATGGTGCACGGCTATCTCACGGCCGATATCAGCTATGTGTTGTTCACAAGGCGATTTGCAAATCCCAGCGAAGACCCTGCAGATCAATTGGCACAATCAGCGTCTCTTGCCGGTAACACTTGCACGATGTGGGTGAGTTGGATTTCGGCCAGTTTTGCGGGTATTTTTTTGGCCAACATCATTCCGACTTCTTGGGGCTTGGGCTTTGCGGGCACTTTGTGTTTGGTGGGCATCTTGTGCTCATTGGCCAGCACGCGCATGCGAATTTTTGCGGCAGGTGTGGCCGCTGTCACCGCCATTGCGGCGTACCACTTGCCTTTGAAACTCAACATCATCCTGGCCATCGGTGTGGCCCTTGTCTTGAGCATGAGTTTGGAGCGCTTTCTAAAAACGCGTGAAGGACAAGGGGCATGAGTTTTTTGGAGGGCACCGACATTTGGACGATGGCCGTGATCGCGGGTTTGACGGGCGTGACCATTCTCACGCGCAGTTTCTTTTTCTTTTCAAGCGAAGAATGGGCTTTGCCCGACTGGGCGCAGCGCGGTTTGCAATATGCACCCATTGCGGCCATGGCTGCGGTGGTCTTGCCTGAAGTCCTGATGCAGCAGGGACAGTTTTTGCACAATTGGATGGATGCCAGGTGGATGGGCGCTGCCGTAGGTGCTGCCGTTTATTTCTGGCGCCACAATGTGCTGCTGACCATTGTGGCGGGCATGTTGGCCTACTTGCCCCTGCATTTGCTCTTAGGGTGGTAAGTGACCGCACAGCGGGTAAGTTTTCGCAAGTTTGCAGGTCTAAAATTCTGCTTGTTTCCAAAAGCCGCCAAGCGCTTCTGGATCTTCTTCGCCATTCAAGAGAGCTTTCATGAACGTCATTCGGTTTTCGGATCTGTGCCAACAAGGCAAAGTCAAAGGTCAACGTGTTTTCATCCGCGCCGATTTGAATGTGCCGCAAAACGATGTGGGCGAGATCACGGAAGACACGCGCATTCGCTCTTCTGTGCCCTGCATTCAAATGGCCCTTGATGCTGGCGCGGCCGTTATGGTGACAAGCCACTTGGGTCGGCCTACTGAAGGCGAATTCAAGCCGGAAGACTCCTTGGCACCGGTGGCCAAACGATTTGCTCAATTGCTAGGGCGCG
>CANFJC010000121.1 GCA_947447245.1 Comamonadaceae bacterium | reverse complement strand
CTTGATCATTGAGGCTGCCAGATCAGGTATCAGCCACCACAATCAGCCAAGCTTTGCTGAAGTGTTTGACGGGTTGCGAGGCTAAGCACAATGGCTGAAGCAGTTTTAGAAGCGCCAGTAGAAGAAGCAGTTGCAAACGCACCAGCAGTCGCTGGCGCGCAAGCAGGTGCTGTTGCAGACGCCACGCCTGAAGCTGAAGTTGAAGCAGAGGCTGCACCGCTCATTCCTGAAGAGGCCGACCCCGATGCGCCTGTGGTGGTTGCCCCTAGCATCACCATCAAGAAAATCATGGACGATGGGCACGGCGGTGCTCACGGTGGTGCTTGGAAAATTGCCCTGGCCGACATGATGACCGCCATGATGGCCTTCTTCTTGTTGATGTGGTTGTTGGGTGCTTCCAATGCCGATCAACGCAAAAGCATTGCAGACTATTTCAAACCCACATCGCACAGCAATGCCACCATGGGCAAATTGGCAGGCTCTGACGGCCTGTTGGGTGGGCGGTCTGTTATAGACCCAGATGGTTTTCCTTTCTCTGCCAAACAAACCGCTTTGTTGAACATGGTGACGCCTCGTTCACAAGGTGGCCCGACCGAAAACGACCCCTCTCCCAATGGCGCTGACAGCAAAGAGTCGGGTCAAGATGGTGATCCAGGCAAAAAGTCTGCCGCCGCTGCGGCTGCTGCCGCTGCTGCCGCAGACGCCGCCAACTTTGACAAGATGGAAAAAGAGATTAAAGAGGCCATGGCCAAGAATCCGAAGCTGGACAAGTTGAAAGATCAGGTCTCGTTTGCAAGGGACAAAGATGGCCTGCGCATTGAGATCATCGACAAAGCCGACTTTGCCATGTTTGGCTTAGGCACCACCAACATGACGCCTAAAGCGCAAGCCTTGCTGACAGAGGTTTCAAAAACACTGGCGGCCATGCCCAACAAAGTGGCCATTCGAGGCCACACCGACAGCGTTCAGTTTGCCAATACCGATGACCGCAACAACTGGTCCTTGTCGGCAGAGCGTGCTGAGGAAACTCGCAAGATCATTGAGAAAAAGGGCATTCCGGGCAGTCGATTTGCCAAGATTGAAGGCGTGGCCGATACAGCGCCTTACAACCCGAACGATCCCAAAGACCCGCGCAACAGGCGGATCAGTATCACGGTGATGAACCAGTAAACACTTCAAAAAGCAGCTTTTTCAAGCTGCTTTTTTTTGGCCTTGACCTGTTCAAGCAGAATCACGATAATTATTTCAAGCTTCAACTATTGAAGTCGGAACAATTGACAAGTCGGGTTGTGCTGCTGAATCAAATTCTTGATAGCGACCTGAATCAAGGGATCTCACCATGAACATCGTGTGCTTAGGCGGCGGGCCCGCTGGCCTGTATTTTGGCTTGCTCATGAAGTTGCGTCACCCAGAGCATCACATCGTGGTGTTGGAGCGCAACAAACCCTATGACACTTTTGGCTGGGGCGTTGTTTTCTCGGATGCCACGATGCTGAGGTTGCAAGTGGCAGACCCCATCACGGCTTCGGAAATTTTGGGCGCGTTCAACCATTGGGACGACATTGCGGTGCATTTCAAAGGCGAAACCATGCGCTCTGGCGGCCATGGTTTTTGCGGCATAGGCCGCAAACGCTTGCTCAATATTTTGCAAAAGCGCTGTGAAGAAGTCGGTGTTGAATTGGTGTTTGAAGCCGAAGTCGATGCCAATGCCGACATCGGTGCGCAGTACAAAGCTGATTTGGTCATTGCCTGTGATGGCATCAACTCCAAAGTGCGTTCTCGCTTTGCAGCGACCTACAAGCCTGACATCGACGAACGCAAGTGTCGTTTTGTGTGGCTGGGCACGCGCAAGTTGTTTGACGCCTTCACTTTTGCCTTGGAGGAAACAGAGCACGGCTGGTTTCAAGCGCACGCCTATCAATACGATGGTGACACCTCCACCTTCATTGTGGAAACACCAGAGCCTGTGTGGAAAGCGGCAGGTTTTGAAACCATGTCGCAAGAAGAGTCGGTGGCTTTCTGTGAAAAATTGTTTGCCAAATACCTCGACGGCCATTCTTTAATGACCAATGCCCAGCACCTGCGCGGTTCTGCGCATTGGATCAAATTTCCGCGGGTCATTTGCGATCAGTGGGTGCATTGGGACACCACGGCCGATGGCCGCTCTGTGCCCTATGTGTTGATGGGTGATGCTGCTCACACCGCGCACTTCTCAATTGGGTCTGGCACCAAGCTGGCGCTAGAAGACGCCATTGAATTGGCCGATACCTTTGAGCGCTTGGGGCATGAAGTGCAGGGCATGCCAGAAGTGATGACAGCCTACCAAGCCACACGATCCATTGAGGTGTTGAAAATTCAAAACGCCGCGCGCAATTCTACGGAGTGGTTTGAGAATGTGGCGCGGTATGTCAATTTGCCACCGCAGCAATTTGCTTATTCTTTGCTGACCAGAAGTCAACGAATTTCACATGAGAATTTACGCCTGCGTGATGCTGAATTTGTTTCAGCTTATGAGCGATTCATGGCATCCATGATTGAGTTTGAGCACAACGCCAAAGCCAAATCCATACCGCCCATGTTCTTGCCTTTGCAAGCACGCGGCATCACCTTGAAGAATCGGGTGATGGTGTCGCCCATGGCCACTTATTCGGCGACAGACGGCGTGCCGGGTGATTTTCATTTGATGCATTACGGTGCCCGTGCCCTAGGCGGTGCCGCCATTGTGTTTACCGAGATGACCTGCGTGACGCCTGAGGGGCGAATTACACCGGGCTGTCCGGGCTTGTGGAATGACGATCAGCAACATGCGTGGGCACGCATTGTGAATTTTGTGCACGCGCAATCGGATGCCAAGATCGCTTTGCAATTGGGACATGCGGGTCGCAAAGGCTCTACACGCCGAGCATGGGATGGCATGGACATGCCTTTGAACGATGTAGCGCGCGACGGCCACAACTGGGACTTGATGGCGCCCTCTGCTTTGCCCTACATGGAAAGCGTGAGCCAAGTGCCGCATGAAATGACGCGTGCCCAGATGTTGGACGTTTTAGCAGCCTTTGTAAAGGCGGCAGAGCGCGGCGCCAAAGCTGGCTTTGATTGGCTGGAGTTGCATTGTGCTCACGGCTATTTGCTGTCGGGCTTTATTTCCCCTTTAAGCAATCACAGGCAGGATGAATTTGGTGGATCGCTAGAGAATCGACTTAAGTTTCCATTGGAAGTATTTGCAGCCCTGAGAAAAGTGTGGCCGCAAGACAGGCCGATGTCTGTTCGGATATCGGCACACGATTGGGTGGAAGGCGGCATCACGCCAGACGATGCCATTGAGATTGCCAAGCGGTTCAAAGTTGCTGGTGTGGACTTTGTTGACTGCTCTTCAGGTCAAGTGGACAAGCGTGAAAAGCCTGTGTATGGCCGCATGTTTCAAACGCCCTTTGCCGATCGTATTCGCAATGAAGCGGGCGTGCGAACCATTGCCGTGGGCGCGATATCAGAAGCCGACCATGTCAACAGCATCATTGCGGCTGGGCGAGCCGATTTGTGCGCAATAGCGCGGCCCCATTTGGCCAACCCCTCCTGGACGATGCAGGAAGCTGCCCGAATTGGTTACACCGATTTGAACTGGCACAAAGCTTATGTGTCGGGCAAGCGGCAAATGGAATCCAATTTTGAACGAGCCAGCGCCATGGCCGCACAGAGTGCATCACCCGCAGCAGTCAAAGGAGAAAATTGATGAGTGAAATTCTCAACGCCGATCATGAATACAGAGCGCACGCCGATCAGCATGCTTCTTTGAGATTGTGGCTGCGCATGTTGTCATGCACCAATCGTGTGGAAGACAAGATCAGGCAAAAGCTGCGGGAGTCTTTTGACATCACGCTGCCGCGTTTTGATTTGATGGCGCAGCTTGAAAGACACCCTGAAGGTCTCAGCATGGGAGAGTTGTCGCGGCGCATGCTGGTCACAGGCGGCAACATCACTGCCATTGTGGACCAGCTTGAAAAAGAAAAGTTGGTGGTCCGACTGGTGGGTGTGAATGATCGCAGGTTGTTCAATGTCAATTTGACAAAGGCTGGGCGTGAAGCATTCGCCGAGATGGCTCTGGCGCATGAAGAATGGGTGGCCGACCTATTTTCTGGCTTGTCCAAGAACCAACAAAGCCAGTTGCACACCTTGTTAGGTGTCCTGAAAAAGAATTTACAGAAACAAGAGGAGACGTCATGAGTCAAAAGTATTTACCGGGCCAGCCGCAACAATTGCCTCGTCACAACAACAAGCTGGCCCATTACAAAGCTGAGCATGTGTTGTTTGAAGTGAAAGAGGGTGTGGCCACTTTGACTTTAAATCGGCCTGAGCGAAAAAATCCTTTGTCATTTGAGTCTTATGCCGAAATGCGTGATTTGTTTCGAGCGCTGGCCTATGCTGAAGATGTGCATGCCGTGGTGGTGACCGGTGCAGGGGGTAATTTTTGCTCGGGTGGCGATGTGCATGAAATCATTGGCCCCTTAACCAAGTTAGACATGCCGGGCTTGCTGGCGTTCACGCGCATGACCGGCGATTTGGTCAAGGCCATGCGCGCATGTCCGCAGCCGATTGTGTCTGCCATCGATGGCATTTGTGCGGGAGCAGGTGCTTTGTTGGCGCTGGCGTCTGACTTGCGTTATGGCACTGCGCGCAGCAAAACCTATTTTCTATTTAACAAAGTAGGTTTGGCTGGATGTGACATGGGCGCATGTGCTTTGTTGCCCCGTGTGATTGGGCAGGGGCGAGCTTCGGAGTTGCTGTACACAGGCCGCGGTTTGCCAGGCGAAGAGGCAGAGCGCTGGGGTTTTTACAACCGAGTGTGCTCACCTGAAACTGTTTTGTCAGAAGCGCAAGCCATGGCCCACGTGTTGGCAAGCGGCCCCACCTTTGCCAATGGCATGACCAAGAAAATGTTGCAGCAAGAGTGGAACATGGGGGTGGACGAAGCCATTGAAGCCGAAGCGCAAGCTCAAGCCATTTGCATGGTCACCAATGATTTTCACAGGGCCTATCACGCCTTTGTGGCCAAGCAAACGCCTGTGTTCCAAGGAGATTGAACATGAACTCAGCCTCTCATTTGGCTTGGCCTTTCTTTGATGAGGCGCATCGGGGTTTTAAAACTCACTTGCAAGAGTGGACCTCTCAGCAGTTTGCAGACCAACATAGCCACGATGAATCGCGCGAGGCCATCGACCGAGAATGTGTGAGCTTGGTGAAGGCTTTGGGGCAGGGGGGGTGGCTTAAGCCTGCCATCGCTGGCAAGGCGCATGGCGGGGCTTCTGATGTCATTGACACGCGCACCATTTGTTTGCTGCGCGAGGAGTTGGCTTGGCACCATGGCTTGGCCGACTTTGCGTTTGCCATGCAGGGGTTGGGCTCTGGCGCCATCAGCCTCAAAGGAACACCCGAACAGCAAGCGGCCTATTTGCCAAGAGTGGCCAAGGGTGAAGCGCTGGCGGCTTTTGCCTTAAGCGAGCCCGACGCGGGATCTGACGTGGCCGCCATGCAATGCAGTGCGCTTGATACGCCCGATGGCTATCGATTGAATGGCTTGAAGACTTGGATTTCCAATGGCGGCATTGCTGATTTTTATGTGGTGTTTGCTCGCACAGGTGAGGCGCCGGGTGCCAGAGGCATCAGCGCCTTCATTGTGGATGCCGACAGCACTGGCTTGGAAATCGCAGAACGCATTGATGTCATGGCGCCACACCCTTTGGCCACATTGCAATTCAACAATGTGTTGGTGCCGCATGCCAAGCGCATTGGCGCAGCAGGCGAAGGCTTCAAGGTTGCCATGGCCACGCTGGATGTCTTTAGAACCTCGGTGGCTGCCGCTTCTCTGGGCTTTGCACGCAGAGCCTTGGACGAATCCATTGCATGGGCCAAGCAGCGCAAGATGTTTGGCGGCAGCTTGGCAGATTTTCAAATTACGCAAAGTAAATTGGCGCAAATGGCCACCTTGCTGGATGCCGCCACCTTGCTCACCTACAGAGCGGCGTGGCTGCGCGATCAGGGTCAGCGCATTACTCAAGAAGCCGCCATGGCCAAAATGACTGCCACAGAGAACGCCCAGCAAATCATTGACATGGCTGTGCAAATGCACGGCGGCATGGGTGTGAAAAAGGGCTGCATTGTGGAGTCTTTGTACCGAGAAATTAGAGCCTTGCGCATTTACGAAGGCGCAACAGAAGTGCAACAGTTGATCATTGGCCGTGACTTACTCAAGTGAGGTTTCAAATGAGCCAAGCATTAGCACCTACATTGCACATTGACACCTTTACGCGAGATCGTTTGCCGCCACCAGATCAATGGCCCGTGTTTGTGTTTGACCGACTTGAAGTGCAATACCCCGAGCAGCTCAATTGTGTGCAAGCTTTGTTAGATGAGCATGTGGCACAAGGCCGAGGCGATCGGATGGCGGTGCGTGGGCTCGATGCCACTGGCCCGATGGGATGGACTTATGCCCAATTGCAAACCAAGGTGAATCAAATCGCCCATGTGTTGGTTCACGACATGGGCTTGAAATCTGGCGAGCGATTGCTGCTGCGCGGTGGCAACAGCCCCATGATGGCGGCGTGTTTCTTGGCGGCATTGAAGGCTGGTTTGGTGGTGGTGCCCACCATGCCTTTGCTTCGGGCTGCGGAGTTGAAGCAAATATTGGACAAAGCACATGTCAAAGCAGCGCTGTGCGACAGCTTGTTGGCAGAAGAGTTGGCGCATTGCACGGATTCTGCGCATGCACATTTTGCAACATCCCTCCATCAAGTCTTGTGGTTCAGAAGTTCGGACGACGAAGGAGTAGAAGCCCGCATGGCCAAACATGCCAAAGCGTTTGAGGCATGTGCCACCAGCCGAGACGACGTGTGCTTGATTGCATTTACCAGTGGCACCACGGGGCAGCCCAAGGGAACCATGCATTTCCATAGAGATGTGCTGGCCATGTGCGATTTGTTTCCCAAGCATGTACTCAACATGGGTGCAGACGATGTGGTGTGCGGCACACCGCCCATTGCGTTCACATTTGGCTTGGGCGGCATGTTGGCCTTTCCTTTGCGATATGGCGCATGTGCTGTATTGCTTGAAAAATACACACCTGAATCCTTGCTTTTGGCCATTGGCCAGTATGGTGCAACGCAGTGCTATACCGCACCGACCATGTACCGCCAAATGGCCATGCTGGTGACTGAAAAACCGTACGCCTTCGATTTGAAATCATTGCGTCATACGGTGTCAGCTGGTGAAGCTTTGCCAGATGCCACACGTCAATTGTGGAAGAAGGCCAGCGGCATTGAAATGACAGATGGCATTGGTGGCACTGAAGTGATTCACATTTACATCTCCAGTGCAGGCCAAGAGGTGCGTGCTGGCAGCATTGGCAAAGTGGTGCCGGGTTATCAAGCACAAATTGTGGACGAGGACATGAAGCCTGTACCGCCTGGTGTGGTGGGCCGCTTGGCTGTGCGCGGCCCAACGGGTTGTCGGTATTTGGACGACCCAAGGCAAAAAGATTATGTGAAAGATGGGTGGAATTTGCCAGGCGACACCTTTGTGATGGATGCCGATGGTTACTTCAGCTACCAAGCTCGAAACGACGACATGATCATTTCTGCGGGTTACAACATTGCGG
>CANFJC010000120.1 GCA_947447245.1 Comamonadaceae bacterium | reverse complement strand
GTCTGGGCAGCAGGCTCATTGAAGCCGCAATTAAAATGGCTCGCTGAGAGTTTGTCACGATCATGATTCAAGAACCCATCCACATTGCACCCGAACTCTTGAGATGCTTGTCACCTCAAGTTGCAAGCTTGCTTCTGACGGGTCGGCGATGGCAGTTGCCAGGTCCTATGGTTTGGCATGAGTGGGGTCATGAATCTTTGGACCAAGGCGCTTCAACACTGGTACTACTTCATGGGGGCAGTGGCAGTTGGACGCATTGGATTCGCAATGTGGCGCTTCTGGTGGCAGATGGTTTTCATGTTCTGGCTGTTGATCTGCCTGGCTTTGGCGATTCGGCTTTGCCTGAAAATGGTGGGGATGTCGATGCTTTGATTGAACCATTGCATGCGGCTTGGCAAATGCTGCGTGCTTCAGACCATGTGAGTTTTCTTGGCTTTTCTTTTGGCGGCATGACTGCTGCATTGTGGTTGGCTGCATACCCTCAAGATGCTACAAACTTGATTTTGGTGGGATCACCTGGTTTGGGGATTAAATCGCCCCGCAGAGTCCCCTTAAAGGGTTGGCGACACTTGCCTACGCAAGCGTTGCAGCTTGAAGCGCACAGGCACAACCTGCTAGCTTTGATGTTGCACGATGAGAACAAGCTCGATGAATTGGCCATGACAGTGCACCGCTTGAATGTGGCGCGCGATCGAATGCCGCGCAGGCGTCTATCGGGCACACCCATCGTGGCCGATGCCTTGCCGCTCATTGCGTGTCCGGTGCATGTCATTTATGGGGAGTGGGATGCGCTTTACCATGGGTGCATGACTGACGTGGAAAATCTCGTCAAAAACATCACGCCTCAGCTGGCTTCGTGGCAACTGGTTGCTGGCAGTGGGCATTGGGTGCAGTTTGAAGCCCCAGAGGCTTTTCAGATGGCTTTGAAAAAGGCCTTGTAGCTTGCTTGGCTCAAGCCTTGGTTTGCGCAGCAGACACTGCGGCCCTTAATCCCAACAAATAACTGTCGACACCAAAGCCTGCAATTTGGCCTTTTGCTATTTCTGCAATGACCGAATGGTGACGGAATGCTTCGCGCGCATGGATGTTGGACATGTGCACTTCGATGATGGGGCACTTCAAAATGGCCAAGGCATCTCGAAGGCCATAGCTGTAGTGGGTCCATGCGCCGGCGTTGATCATGACGGCGTCAACCCCATCGGTATGCGCATGGTGAATTTTTTCAGCCATGGCGCCTTCAAGGTTGGTTTGAAAGCATTCCACGTCGGCGCCCAATTCTTGGCCGAGCTTTTTGACTTGCGCATCGATTTCGGCCAGGGTGATGGTGCCGTATTGGGCAGGGTCGCGCTTGCCAAACATGTTCAAGTTGATGCCGTTCAAACACAAAATCTTCATGATCATCCTCTGAGGTGGGGCTGACAAAGATCCCTTGTGAAAACATGGAATCTGAGCCCTGAGCTCCGATTTTCCAATATTTGAGGCAATATCGCGCTTTTATTCCAAAAACTTTTGCCATGGCTGCTACATTGAAAATCGATTTCGTCTCTGACATTGCCTGTCCTTGGTGCGCGGTGGGCTTGGGTGCGCTGGAGCAAGCCTTGGGCAAGCTCAAGGGTGAAGTGACTGCAGACCTGCATTTTCAGCCCTTTGAGTTAAATCCCAATATGGGGCCGGGTGGGCAGGACCTAGGCGAGCATCTGGCTGCCAAATACGGTTCAACCCCAGAGCAACAAGCCCAGATCCGCGCCAACATTGCTGCACGGGGCGAAGAGGTTGGCTTCAAATTCAACCCTGGCGGTAGAGGTCGTGTTTACAACACCTTCAATGCGCACCGATTGCTGCATTGGGCGGGCGTCAAAGGACCTGAAGGCAGTCAGCATGCGCTGAAACGCGCATTGCTGGAGTCTTATCAGGGGCGCGCTGAGCAAGTCGAATCTGATGAAGTCTTGTTGGCCGTCGTGGCCTCCATCGGTTTGGATGTCGCTCAAGCCCAAGAAATTTTGGCTTCTGACACCTATGCGCAAGAAGTGCGGGCGATAGAGCAGCATTACCAACAAGCGGGTATTCATTCTGTGCCTGCTGTCATCATCAATGACAAGCATTTGATTTCAGGCGGCCAGCCTGCAGAAGTCTTTGAGCAAGCGCTCAGAAGAATTGCGGCCGGTGAAGTTTGAGACATGCCTGCACTGACCATTTACTACGATGGCAGCTGCCCGTTGTGCCGCCGTGAAATTGCCTTTTACAAAGGCAATCCAGATGCGGCTCAATTGGTTTGGCACGATGTGAGTGTCAATTTTCAGTCCAAGGACGATTCAAGTTTAGGCGATGGGCTCAATTGTCAACTTGCCATGGCTTACTTCCATGTGCGTGATGCGCAGGGCAACTTGTATGAGGGTGGTGCTGCATTTGCCCGCTTGTGGCTAGAGCTGCGAGGTTGGCGCTGGGCGGGGCGTGTGTTTTCTGTGTGGCCTTTCAGTTGGGCCATCAAGTTGGGCTACAAAATGTTCTTGCCCATTCGGCCTACGGTGCAAAAGTATTTGCTCAAATGGGATGCGCGTCAGTCATGAGCCAATACCAAGCTTTGGTGCTGGGTGCAAGCGGCGCAATTGGCAGCGCGTTTGTTGCGCATTTTCAAAATGATTCAGCGTGCTCGCTGGTTGTGGGTTTGTCGCGTCAAAGTGAATTGCATTTTCAATTGGAAAACGAAGACAGCATGGCGAATTGCGCTGCGCAATTGCAAAGTGCGACCGGCCCTTTTGGCGCATGCCAATTCAAGTGGATCATTGATGCGACAGGCGCATTGACCATTGAGGGGCAAGGACCTGAAAAGCGCTTGGAAGTTTTGAATGCCAAGCAACTTTTGAAGCAGTTTGAAGTGAACGCCGTGGGGCCAGCTTTGCTCATGAAGCATTTCTTTCCATTGCTAGTGGGTCAAGAGCCATCTTGCTATGCCAGCTTGTCGGCACGGGTGGGTAGCATTGAAGACAATCACAAGGGTGGTTGGTATGGCTACCGAGCTGCCAAGGCCGCTAGAAATATGTTGTTGCAAACAGCGGCAATTGAGGCTTCTCGAAAAAAGCCATTGTGTGTCTTTGCTGCTTTACAGCCCGGTACGGTTCAATCGAAATTGTCTTCTGGTTTCGTGGCAGCAGAGAATGCGATGCCGCCAGAAGAATCGGTTTCAAAAATGATGGCTGTGATGTCAGAATTAAAGCCTAACGGTCGAGCCCAGTTTGTCGACCATGCTGGGCAGGTGATTCCATGGTGATGTTTCTAATCATGAAAGGGGAAATATGAACGAAGATCCAAGATGTTGTGGCACCGGTACTTGCATCATTGACCCTGAAGGTCGTTGTTGGTGCGGACAGCAATGGGATGGCGAAAAAATGGCCATGCCCAAGCTAGAGCTGCCAACAGATGCGGGACAGGCGAATCAAGCTTCTGAAAACCATTCATCAGCGAATTCCAAATGATCAAACGCATTCATTCAAGTTTACTCAAGTGGGTGATGCTCGGGGTGGTCATGTCGACGAGCCTTCATGCGTCCGCCAGTGAACTGTCTGAGTCGCTTAAAAAATCAGACTATGTCTTGTTAATGCGCCACGCATTAGCGCCTGGCGTGGGAGACCCTGCGGGTTACAAGCTTCAAGATTGCAAGTCGCAGCGAAATCTTGACACCACCGGTCGCGCGCAAGCGCAAAAAACAGGCCAGTGGTTGAAGGCGCAGGGTGTTGGTAATGCACTCGTGTTTACCAGTGCTTGGTGTCGTTGCAAAGAGACGGCTGAAAACTTGGCCTTCGGCACGCCCGTGCTGGAAGCATCTTTGAATTCATTTTTTGACGACATGCGTCAAGGACCACAAAGCAATGCGAGCTTGCAAAAATTCATTGGCGATCAGCTTAAAACCAAAGGCGACAAGGCTCTGATTTTGGTCACCCATCATGTGAACATTGCCGAGTTCATGGGGGAAAACGTAGAGTCTGGCGACATGGTTTTGGCCAAAGTGAATGCAGCGGGAAAAATGCTGTCATTCAAAATTTACCCAAGCCCTTGATGACGATTGATCGTCTTGAAGTTTCAATTTTTAGCGACGCAAAGCCTGAGAAATATGCTGCCTTGACACCTTGCTTTTCGGAATTTTGAAGGCTGGGCTTTTGCCGCTGGCATGTTCAATGAGCGCATCCTGAAACCAACTGCGCACATCTTGTTCCAGGCCAATGCCATGCATGAAGTTGTAGATGGCTTTTTTCAAACCCAAGCCTAAGAGATCGTGATCAACACCCGTGGGATCGATGAAACCGATGTCGTTTTTGCCAAAGCTGACGGGCGGTAACGGAATGAGTTCGATGCCATATTCTTTGGGGTTCAAGCCGACTGGCGAGTGAACGGTGCATGCAAAGCGGTGGAAGAAGCCACTTTGAATGCAGCCGTTTTCAAACAGTTGGCGCACGTACTCTAGCGCGTCTACGGTGTCTTGAACGGTTTGTGTGGGGAAGCCATACATGAGGTAGGCGTGAACCAAGATGCCTGCTTCTGAAAAGCCTTTGGTCACTTGCGCCACTTGCTCAACGGTCACGCCTTTTTTCATGAGATTGAGCAGGCGATCGGAGGCCACTTCAAGCCCGCCCGACATGGCAATGCAACCGCTCTCTGCTAAGAGTTCTGCCAACTCGGGTGTGAAGGTTTTTTCAAAGCGAATGTTGCCCCACCAGGAGATGTGCACATTTCTGCGAATCAGTTCTTCAGCCAAAGCTTTGAGGGCTTTGGGGGGTGCGGCTTCATCTACAAAGTGAAAACCGGTTTGCCCTGTTTCTTTCACAATGTGTTCAATGCGATCGACCAGCAAAGTGGCAGACGCTGTTTCGTAGCGTGAGATGTAATCCAAACTGACATCGCAGAAGCTGCATTTTTTCCAATAGCAGCCATGCGCCACCGTGAGCTTGTTCCAACGGCCATCGCTCCACAAGCGGTGCATCGGGTTGAGCATGTCTAGCAAGGACAAGTAGTCTTGCAAAGGCAGGCCATCCCAGGTGGCAGTACCCACTTCTTCAAAAGGCACATCGGGCTCTGACCAATTGATCAATTGAACGCGTTGTGAGTTGACAGCACTCTCGCCATTTTGTGTGTCATCGACCGATTTTCGAATGAAGGTTCTGACCAAGCGCGACGCAGACCGTTTGCCTTCTAAATGTTCTAGCAAAGCCAGCAGTGGCCGCTCGCCTGAATCGAGGGTGACAAAATCGATGTAATCAAAGACGCGGGCTTCGGTTAACTCACGCAATTCGGTATTGACGAAGCCGCCACCCAGTGCGATGTGAATCTGAGGATGGTGTTGTTTGATGCACTGCGCAATTCTGAAGGCTGCATAAACAGCGCCAGGGAAGGGTACTGAAAGCAGCACCAAGCTGGGATGGTGTCGGTCAATGGCCTGAAGTGTGAGAGCTTGTAGCTTCTCATCCATCAAGGTGAAGGGCGCTGCAAGTGCTTGGGCCAAGGGTTCGAAGCTGGCTTGGCTACCAGCCAATGATTCGCCATAGCGCACAAACTCAAATCGGTTATCAATGGCATCGCGCAAGACGTCGGCCAAATCGTTCAAGTACAAAGTGGCCAAGTGGCGTGCGCGGTCTTGCTGACCTAAAGCGCCAAAAGCCCAAGAAAGAGGGTCACCCGATTCGCTGTCATCGTAGGCATCTAGCGCTGCAAAGCGCGGGCCTTCTGGTAAAAATCCACGCCCTGCAATGCGGTGGCTGAGTGTGCTGTCTTTGCCTTGTAAAAAAGCAATGGTGGGTTCAATGGTGTGAGCGTAACGCTGAAAAAAATCCAGGAAAAAATTGACACTGGCGCTGCGCTCGGCTTCGGGCAATTTCAGTGCGCGTGCCTTCACACCTTCCAAACCTTGCGCCGTGAACAAACGCAAGACAAGTTGGAGCGCCAAATCTTCTTGAACAGCAAATACCCCACGTGAACGCAAAAAGCCCGTCAGGTAAGCCGTTGACGGGTAAGGGGTGTTGAGTTGCGTCATCGGCGGGATGACGCTCAAAACGCGAATTGGCTTGGGGTGAGGGTTTGGGCTTGGATTCATTCAACCCGTGACTTTACAGCCACTTTTGCATGAATTGAGCTTGTCCCGCGGCAGGATCGAGTTCGTATTGGGCAAATCCAAAGCGTTTGTAGCTTGACAAGGCCTGAGCATTGCCACTGAGTACCTCGAGAGTGAGCTTGCAGCAACCGCGCGTGCGTGCAAAGTCTTGTGCCGCGTTAAGCAGGGCTTGTCCAATGCCTTGGCCTCGATGGTCTGCCAAAACGGCAATGTCGTGCACATTGAGCAAGGGTTGAGCCTTGAAAGTGGAGTAGCCTTCAAAGCAGTTGATCAGACCGACCGGTTTGGCTTCAAGCCAAGCAATGAAACTGGCTGCACCTGCAATGCGGGCCATGTCGGTGCACAAGCGCGCCGCATTCTCTGGGTTCAGTGCCTCACCACCCCCCATAGGGTCTTGGGCATAGGCATCTAACAAGAAGACCAAGGCCTTCGCATCTGTTGCATCCAAATAGTCAACGCGCTTGATTTGCAAAGCGCTCATGAGGCGTAATCGCTCATGGGCACGCAGCTGCAGAACAAATTGCGATCGCCGTACACGTTGTCAACACGGCCTACCTGTGGCCAATACTTCACGCTGCTTAAGGGGCGACCTGCTTGGGCGGCACCCACTTCCCGTGAGTAAGGACGATTCCAATCAGCGGCCATCAAACTGGCGGCGGTATGCGGTGCATGCTTGAGTGGGTTGTTGTCTTGCGGCCAAACGCCGTTTTCAATGATGCGCACTTCTTCGCGAATGGCGATCATGGCGTCGATGAAACGGTCTAACTCTTCAAGCGTTTCGCTTTCAGTCGGTTCCACCATCAGGGTGTTGACCACTGGGAAAGACAAAGTGGGCGCATGAAAGCCATAGTCCATTAAGCGTTTGGCGACGTCCTCGGCCATCACGCCGCTGGTTTCTTTCAGGCCCCGCAAATCCAAAATGCATTCGTGGGCCACATGACCGGCTTTGCCATTTTCACCAGTGCTGGCGTAAAGCGTGGGGTAGTGATCGGCCAAACGGTGGCTGATGTAATTGGCCGCCAAAATAGCGGCTTCGGTGGCATGCTTCAAACCTTCGGCGCCCATCATGCGGCAATACATCCAGCTGATGGGCAACACAGCCGCATTGCCCAAGGGCGCAGCCGACACGGCACCCACGCCATTCACTTTCAAGCCACCGGTAGCATGGCCAGGCAAGTACGGCACTAAATCTTCGACCACACAAACAGGACCAACACCTGGGCCGCCACCGCCATGCGGAATGCAAAAAGTTTTGTGCAAATTGAGGTGGCTGACATCGCCGCCAAATTCTCCAGGCGCTGCCACGCCCACCAGGGCGTTCATGTTGGCGCCGTCTACATACACACGGCCGCCATGTTGGTGCACGAGATCGCACAAAGCTTTCACTTGGGTTTCGAATACGCCATGCGTGCTGGGATAGGTGATCATGGCCGCAGCCAAGTTGGCGCTGTGCTGTTCGCACTTGGCTTTGAGGTCGACCATGTCGACATTGCCTTGTGCATCACAAGCGGTGACCACCACTTGCATGCCCACCATTTGCGCGCTGGCCGGGTTGGTGCCGTGGGCGCTAGAGGGAATGAGACAAATGTTGCGATGGCCTTGGCCTTTGGCTTCGTGAAAGGCCTTGATGACCAAAAGACCGGCGTACTCGCCTTGTGAGCCTGCGTTAGGTTGCAGGCTGATGCCGGCAT
>CANFJC010000119.1 GCA_947447245.1 Comamonadaceae bacterium | reverse complement strand
CTGGCTACTCAGATCCTGGTTTTGACACACTGGCCTTGCACGCCGGTGCAGCCCCCGATCCCACCACGGGCGCCCGTGCTGTGCCGATTCACCTCACCACCTCATTCGTCTTTGAATCGAGTGATCAAGCGGCTTCGCTTTTCAATCTTGAACGTGCGGGGCATGTCTACAGCCGCATCAGCAACCCCACCAATGCCGTTTTGGAACAGCGCATTTCCGCCTTAGAAGGCGGCATTGGCGCCATTGCGACAGCCAGCGGTCAAGCCGCCTTGCATCTGGCCATTAGCACCCTCATGGGTGCTGGCTCGCACATCGTGGCCTCATCCGCACTGTATGGCGGCTCACACAATTTGTTGCACTTCACATTGCGTCGGTTTGGCATCGAAACCACTTTTGTCAAGCCGGGTGATTTGAATGCTTGGCGCGCTGCCGTCAAACCCAATACCAAATTATTTTTTGGCGAAACCGTGGGCAACCCAGGGATGGATGTGCTTGATTTGCCCGCAGTGAGTCAAATTGCGCATGCTGCAGGCGTCCCGCTTTTGGTCGATGCCACCCTCACCTCGCCTTGGCTGATGAAGCCCTTTGAACATGGCGCTGATTTGATTGTGCACTCAGCCACCAAATTTTTATCAGGCCACGGGACAGTGATTGGCGGCTTGGTCGTGGATGGCGGCAGCTTTGACTGGTCAGGCCCCAACACCCAAGGCAAATTTGCTGAGCTCACGCAAGCCTACGAAGGCTTTCACAACATGGTGTTCGACGAAGAAAGCACCATTGGCGCATTTCTACTTCGGGCTCGGCGCGAAGGTTTGCGCGATTTTGGCGCGTGCATGAGTCCCCACACGGCTTGGCTTATTTTGCAGGGCATCGAAACTTTGCCGCTGCGCATGGCGCGCCATGTGAGCAACACCGAAAAGGTGGTGAGCTTCTTGGCAGCACACGCCATGGTCAGTCGCGTGGGTCACCCTATGCTGGAGACACACCCCAGTCATTCATTGGCTCAAAAATTATTGCCACGCGGCGCAGGCTCTGTGTTCAGTTTTGACATCAAAGGCACGCGCGAGCAAGGCAAGGCCTTCATTGAAGCCTTGCAAGTTTTCAGTCACTTGGCCAATGTGGGCGACTGCCGTTCTTTGGTGATACATCCCGCTAGCACCACGCACTTCAGGGTTGACGATGAAACCCTCAAGGCCTCTGGCATTGGGCCTGGCACCGTGCGTTTATCCATTGGCTTAGAAGACCCGGATGATTTAATAGATGATCTTAAAAGAGCCCTGAAAGCGGCAGAGAAAGCCGCCGTTCAGACTGGAGGTGCCGCATGATTTACACCGTGCAAGGTGCCCCGCTTTATGCCTACACAGGCGGCAAAGTTTTTGATCCAGCCAAGCCCACGGCCGTGTTCATCCATGGCGTCTTGAACGATCACAGTGTGTGGATTTTGCAAACGCGTTATTTTGCCAACCATGGCTGGAACGTGTTGGCTGTTGACTTGCCAGGTCATGGCAGAAGCGGCGGCAAAGCGCTGGCGTCTGTTCAAGAAGCAGCGCAAAGCATCATGGCATTGCTTGATGCTGCAGGCGTTTCAAAAGCCGTCTTGATTGGCCACAGTTTTGGCTCGCTCATTGCGCTTCATGCCGCTGCCGAAAATCCAAGTCGAGTCTCTCAATTGATGATGGTGGGCACTGCCTACCCCATGCGCGTTTCACCTGCTTTGCTAGACAGTTCCTTGAACGATCCTCAAAAAGCCATTCAGATGGTCAATGTGTTTTCCCACTCCACATTGGCGCCACCACCCAGCGCACTGGGCCCAGGTACATGGTTACTTGGCGGTAGCAAGGCGCTCATGCGCAGAGTCTTGGCCAGCAATCCCCATGAAAATATTTTCAACATCGGGTTCAAAGCTTGCGACAGTTACGACCAAGGCGAAATTTCGATGGGCAAAGTCAGCTGCCCAACCCTTTTCTTGTTGGGCAAAAAAGACCAAATGACGCAACCCAAAGCTGCGCAAGGTTTGATCAAATTGGCCCTTGATGGTCATGTAGCCATGGTCAATGCGGGGCATCAACTGATGGTTGAAGCGCCTGAAGAAACACTGAACGCCATGCTTGCATTTTGCAAAAAGTGATGAGCAATTTGCGCATCTCTTCTTCTCTCATCACACCTGCGCTCTCAACGCAGCGTGTGCATGAGATTTGCAGCTTGTTCGATTTGCGCAATTTGCCAGCAGATTTTTTGGCCAATCCCTATCCTGTCTATGCTTACCTGCGCCAGCACGAACCCATCAAACACATGCCCGATGGCTCTTACTTTTTAACCCGGCATGAAGACCTGGTCACGGTTTACCGCGATGCGGCAAGCTTCAGCTCTGACAAGCGCGTTGAATTTGCACCCAAATACAACCACGCCCCCTTTAACCAAGCACCTTTCGCATTGCCTGGACAAGACGCACCCCTTTACGAACATCACACCAACAGCCTGGTGTTCAACGACGCGCCTAGGCACACTCGCGTGCGCAAACTCATCATGGGTGCACTGACGCGCCGCGCCATCGACGCCATGGAAACGGGTTTGATTCAATTGGTGGACGGCCTTCTAGACAAAATAGAAGATCAACAACAAGGCGATTTGATTGAAGATTTTGCATCTGCCATCCCAGTCGAAGTCATTGGCAACTTGCTCAATGTGCCGCATGCGGATCGCGGCCCATTGAGGGCCTGGTCATTGGCCATCTTGGGCGCCTTAGAACCTCGTCTCACAACGGCCCAAGAAGAACTCGGTCATCGCAGCGTGCAGGAGTTTCTGAGCTATTTACGCGACTTGGTTGCCGAAAGGCGCAAACATCCAGGCAACCCAGATCAAGACGTACTCACGCGCCTCATTCAAGGCGAGATGATCAACGGCACCCACCCAGCATCCACAGAAACCTTAAGTGAAGTTGAGCTTCTTCAAAACTGTATTTTTTTGCTGAATGCGGGTCACGAAACCACCACCAATTTAATTGGCAATGCCTTGATCAGCCTGATCGAAAATCCGATGCAACAAGCTGTCTTGAAGTCTGATCTGTCGGCTGCAAAAAACTCCCAGCAAGCAGAATTGGAAACACATGTTCTGAATGTTGCGGTTGATGAGTTTTTGCGATTTGAAGCGTCTAATCAACTGAGCAATCGACGCGCTGTGAAAGCAACTCAAATAGGCGGGCTTCAATTACCAGAGGGTGCATTGGTCACTTTGTGCATTGGCGCCGCCAATCGAGACCCCCTTCAATTCAACGCACCTGAATCACTTGATTTAAGGCGAACACCAAACAAACACCTGTCATTTGGCTTTGGTGTTCATCAATGTGCAGGCCTGAGTTTGGCTAGACTTGAAGGTCGAGTAGCCATCGGTCGATTTTTAAATCGGTTTCCAAATTATCTCCTGAGTGAGCCACCCACTCGGGGCGGCAGGGCTCGATTTAGAGGCTTTTTAAAAGCCCCCTTCATCACAAACTAACCCTATGCCCCTCAATCCACAGGCGCCAAGATGTGGACGGGCAAGATCAAGTTTTGATCACATCGGCCAGCTTGAGACGGCTCAATTGGGTTTTCTCCCAAAGTAATTCAGTGGCCTCTGAGGGATGCAAACAAAGTGTTTGCACCAAAGGCTCTAGCAAGGTATTTTCCATCTCAACCAACAACACCCATGCACTTTCAATGTTGTGGTTGGACTGCTCCAAGCGCCCCACCCATTTAAGTTCTTGCAAAGTATCTAAGACAATTTGTGCGTGCCGCTGTTCAATATGGAGTTCATTGGCCAACTGCGACATGCCAAGACCTTGAGGCGCGCTTGTTCTTGCAAGCGACAAACACCGCAAGATTTCCAAGGCCAATCTGAATGACCAGCCAGGGCCGTCTGATTGCCGTTTGGCTTGTCGACCAATTTCAGGCAAGCTGGCAGTGACCACTGCACCCAACAACACCACCACCCACATCACATAAATCCAGACCAACAAAATGGGCACGGCAGAAAATGCGCCGTAGATGGCAGAGTAAGTGGGCATTTGCGCTAAATAAACAGCCAACACTTTCTTGGCCAACTCCAAACCCAAGGCTACGGCCACGCCACCAATCAAGGCGTGTCGCCAATCCACACGCGTGTTGGGCAAGTAGTAGTACAAGCCTGTGACGCAGGCCACCAACAAACAAAATTCAACCAGGTCCAATAATGTTCGGACTGAAACAGGCAACCAATCACCCAAGCCAGACAGATAGCCCGTGAACAAATAGGATGAGATCGCCAAACTGCCACCCAACAAAAGAGGCCCTAGCGTGAGACCCGCCCAGTAAATAAGGACGCGTTGAGCCAAGGGGCGTTGTCGGCTGACTCGCCAAATTTGACCCAAAGTGCGGTCAATCGTGACCAGCAAGGCCAAAGAGGCCACCACCACCGCGACCAAACCCACCAAGCCGAGCCGGCTGGCCTTGCGTGAAAACTGGGTCAAAGACCCCAAAACTTGGCGGGAAATGCTCTCTGGCACCAAGCTTTCAATCAGCCAGCGTTGCAACTGGTCTTGAACTTGGGAAAAGATGGGAAAGGCCGTGAAGATGGCCAAACCCAGCGTAAACAGGGGCACCAGGGCCAAAACAGTGGTGAAAGTCAGGGAGCTGGCGGTCGTACCGAGTCGAACTTCACGGAAACGACGCCAAAGCGTGCGCAACATTTGGCGCCATGGGAACTGCAACATCTCGTTCAAAGTGGCACGGAGGGATTCAATCGGCTTCATGACCGGTATGATGCCATCGCCATGAACGACTCTGCACCTCACACCCCATTTTTGACCCCAAAGACCATTGAAATGACGCGATGGGTCGCCGTCGCCAGCCTTTTGGGGCTGATCTTGGTGGGTCTTGCCTGGGAGTTGTGGCTCGCGCCTTTGCGTGAAGGCGGCTCTTGGTGGGCCCTCAAAGTGCTGCCCTTGTGCTGGCCATTGGCTGGTTTGTTGAAAAACCGCATGTACACCTACCGCTGGGTCAGCCTGATGGTTTGGCTTTATTTCATTGAAGGCGTGGTGCGAGCTTGGGGGGACAAGGGTTGGTCCGCCGGACTTGCACTGGCTGAAACCATTTTGTGCGTGATTTTGTTTGCAGCTTGCGCATTGCATGTGCGTTGGCGCTTTCAAATGGCGCGCGAAAGCCTTAACCTAGACAGCTCACAAGAATCAAAATCTTCACACTGAAAATCAAAATGAGTGCTTTGTTAGAAAACTTGCGCCGAATCTGCGGTGATGCCAACGTCCTCACCCACGACGATCCTCAAACAGACCTCAGTGCATGGGAGCGTGATTGGCGCAAGCGCTCACATGGCAGAGCCTTGGCAGTCGTGAGGCCTGCCAATGTGCAAGAAGTCGCCGCCGTTGTGAAGGCTTGTGCCAACACTTTCACCAGCATTGTTCCCCAAGGCGGCAACACCGGCTTGGTGGTTGGCTCTGTGCCAGATGCCTCGGGTCAACAAGTGGTTCTGAGCTTGCAGCGCATGAACCAGATACGCGCCATTGACCCCGCCAACCTCACGGTTGTGGCTGAGGCTGGCTGCATTTTGCAAAGTGTGCAAGAGCATGTTGAAAAGGCGGGTTACCTTTTCCCATTGAGTTTGGCCGCCGAAGGCAGCTGCACCCTGGGTGGTAATTTGGGCACCAACGCGGGTGGCACGCAAGTGGTTCGTTTTGGCAATACGCGCGAGCTTTGCTTAGGCTTGGAAGTGGTCACTGCCAAAGGCGAAATTTGGCATGGCTTGTCGGGTTTGCGCAAAGACAACACAGGCTATGACTTGCGCAACCTCATGATTGGCAGTGAAGGTACCTTGGGTGTGATCACTGCGGCCTGCATGAAAATTTATCCTCAGCCTGCCGCCCAACTGACGGCCTGGGCCGCCGTGCCCAGCATGGAAGCTGCTGTGTCTTTATTGGGCTTGGCGCATGAGCGACTGAGCGCGGGCCTCACTGGTTTTGAAGTGATGGGGCAATTTGCACTGAGTTTGGTCGACAAACATCACCCCCATCTCAGAGTGCCTTTTTTCAAAGAAACGCCATGGTGCGTCTTGCTAGAAAACTCCGACCACGAGTCGGAAGCACATGCCCGTGTGGGCTTTGAAGCTTTGATGGAAGCAGCCATGGAAAACGGCTGGGTCACAGATGCTGTGGTCGCTGAAAGTTTGGCGCAGGCCAAAAGTCTATGGCAAATTCGGGAAACCATTCCATTGGCACAAGTTGATGAAGGCCTGAACATCAAACACGACATCAGCGTGCCCGTCTCGCTCATTCCACAATTTGTGGCCGAGACCGATGCCTTGCTCCAAGCCAAAATACCAGGCATTCGCTTGGTCAATTTTGGACATTTGGGCGATGGCAATCTGCATTACAACGTGCAAGCGCCCCAAGGGGAAGATGGGCCTGCCTTTTTACGCGATCACGAAGACGAAGTGAACACTTGGGTGTTTGACCAAGTTCAAGCATTTAACGGCTCCATCAGCGCTGAACACGGCATCGGCAGTCTCAAGGCCGACAAACTCACGCACCACAAAGACCCCACCGCCTTGGCCATGATGAAGGCCATCAAGCAGGCCTTGGACCCCCAGAACATCATGAACCCTGGCAGAGTGATTAAAATTTAGGCTTCAGCCCAGATTGCATCCAAAGCCATCGAACAACCCCTTTTGATCAGCCCATGACCACACGCCCCATTCGCTCTCAATACGAAGATTTCATGCGCCATGTGAACGACCATGGCGTGTTCAAAGCCGACCGCACCGGCACCGGCACCACCAGCGTGTTTGGCCACCAAATGCGTTTTGATTTGAACGAAGGCTTTCCGCTGGTCACCACCAAAAAAGTACATCTGCGCTCCATCATTCAAGAACTCTTGTGGTTCCTGACAGGCTCTAGCAACAACAATTGGTTGCGCGAACGCGGCGTCACCATTTGGGACGAATGGGCGCGCGAAGACGGTGATCTTGGCCCCGTGTATGGCGTGCAATGGCGCAGCTGGCCCACACCCGATGGCGGCCACATCGATCAAATTGAAGATGTCATTCGCACCCTTAAAACCAACCCCGATTCACGCCGCATCATAGTCAGTGCTTGGAACGTGGCCGAACTTTCCAAAATGGCGCTCATGCCTTGCCATGCGTTCTTTCAGTTTTATGTGGCACCACCCTTGGAAGAAGGCGGTAAAGGCAAACTCAGTTGCCAGCTTTACCAGCGCAGTGCCGACATCTTCTTGGGCGTGCCCTTCAACATTGCCAGTTACGCTTTGCTGACTCACATGATGGCGCAGCAATGCGATTTGGATGTAGGTGACTTTATTTGGACGGGTGGTGATTGCCACATTTACAGCAATCACAAAGAACAGGTTGCGCTGCAACTCAGCAGAGCGCCGTTTGCCTATCCCACTTTGAACATCAAGCGCAAACCTGCATCCATCTTCGACTACGAATACGAAGACTTTGAAGTGGTGGACTATCAGTGCCATGCAGCCATCAAGGCGCCGGTAGCCGTTTAATGAGGCTCAAGCTCATTTACGCGCGCGCTGCCAATGGCGTCATTGGCCTGAACAATCAAATGCCTTGGCACCTGCCTGAAGACTTGGCACATTTCAAGCGCACCACGCTGGGTTGCCCAGTGCTCATGGGCCGAAAAACTTGGGACTCTATTCCTGCCAAATTCAGGCCACTACCAGGCCGCGCCAATTTGGTTCTCACTCGACAAAAAGACTGGCGTGCAGAGGGTGCACATGTGGTGCACTCTTTGGAAGAAGGTCT
>CANFJC010000118.1 GCA_947447245.1 Comamonadaceae bacterium | reverse complement strand
GAAGGCGGTTGGTTCCCATTGGTCATTGCAGGCGGTATTTTCTTGCTCATGATCACATGGAGCGATGGCCGACGTTTGTTGAACGAATCAAGGAAGGCTGACGGTTTCGGCTTGGTAGATTTCTTAGAAGCTATTTTTGTGGCGCCGCCTGCCCGCGTGGAAGGCACGGCCGTATTTTTGACTGCCGAAATTGGCAGCGTGCCCAACGCCCTCTTGCACAACCTCAAGCACAACAAAGTCTTGCACCGCCAAAATTTGTTTGTCACGGTTCAAAACCACGAAGTCCCCTGGATTGGTTTGAACAAGCGCATAGAAATTGAATCCCTGCACCACGACTGTTGGCAAGTTATCGTGCACTATGGCTTTAAAAATGACCCCGATTTGCCAAAAGCCTTAGAGCAACTCAAAGGCCATGGTGCTGAACTCGATGCCATGACCACCAGCTATTTCTTGTCGCGTGACATTGTGATTCCAACCATTGGTGGCGGCATGGCGACTTGGCGTGAGAAACTGTTTGCACAGATGCACTTGAACGCCAGTGCTGCTGCGGAATTCTTGAAACTGCCGAACAACTCGGTGGTCGAGTTAGGCTCGAAAATCGAAATTTGAAGGCGCAAGCCTTCAAATTTTTAGCTGCGCCGCAAGCTTGTAGGCTCGCGGCAACTCAGGTCTTGCTCATGGCCTCGCCCATTTGAAGCGGGCGCGTGCTGAGCCAATCGTCTGGGAACCGAAGGCTGTTTTCTGGAAACAGCATCACCACGGTCGAGCCCAATAAAAACCGGCCCATCTCTTCGCCTTTTTGCAGACGCACATCTTGTGACTCGTAGCGCCATTCACGCACGGTACCCGGGCGAGGCGGGTTCACCTGACCATGCCATACCGTGGCCATGCTGCCCACAATGGTGGCGCCGACCAGCACCAAAACCATGGGGCCTTTTTCAGTTTCAAACTCGCACACCACACGTTCATTGCGTGCAAACAAGCCTGGCACACCGCGCGCCGTGGTGGGGTTCACAGAAAACAAATCACCCGGTACGTGAACCATGCGAAGCAACTTGCCCGCCATCGGCATGTGAATGCGGTGGTAATCGCGCGGGCTTAAATACAGTGTTGCAAATTGACCATTTTGAAATTGCGCCGCCAACGCAGCATCGCCGCCGACCAATGCGCGGGTGCTGTAGTGATGGCCTTTGGCTTGAAAAATTTGATCGCGCTCAATGGCGCCGCATTGGCTGATGGCACCGTCGACCGGGCAAACCCATTCACAGCGAGACAAGGGACGGACACCGTCTTTTAAAGGCCGTGTGAAAAATTCATTGAAGCTTTTGTAGTGCGCGGGGTCGGCATTGGCCGCTTCGTTCATGTTCACGTTGTAGCGTTTCACAAACCGCTTGATGACCCAGGTAGTGACTGAGCCCCATTCAGCACTGGCCACAAGGCCTGCTAGGCGTGTCATGGCCAGCTTGGGCATCAGGTATTGCGGTATCACCGCCAATTGATCGGACACTCGGACTCCCTAGATTCGCAAGAAAGCCTATTGTAGAAGGCTCTTTGGCCCTCGCACCCAAGCTGACACTGACAAGGATGGGCGGTCTTTAAAGCGCCAATGAATTTTCAGCGCGCCAGCCATACAGCCACTCAAGTGCATCGTAGAAACGCTCGGGCGTGCGGCCCACCCACAATTGATTGCGCACCAAGCGCTCCACACCTTTGACGTGATAGAGGCGGCCCATTTCACGGGCTGACAGCACCACCCGCGCAGTGCGTGGAATGCGGCTTTTCTCATACAGCTGAAAGGCTTTGACCACATCGCCTTGGCAATGCTTCATGGCCTCGCCCAAGGTGACAGCGTCTTCAATGGCCATGCATGCGCCTTGCGCCATGTATTGCAACATGCCGTGCGCCGCATCACCCAACATGGTCACGCGGCCATCGCCCCATTTTTCCAAGGGGTTGCGATCTGCGGTGGCCCAGCGGCGCCAAGTTTTGGGAAGGTGCAGCATTTGTCTGGCGCGCGGGCAAATGCCGTCGAAGTAACTCAGCACTTCTTCCTTGCTGCCATCGGTCACGCCCCACTCTTCTTCTTGTCGACTGTGAAAGGTCACCACCAAGTTGTATTGCTGGCCATCGCGCAGCGGGTAGTGCACCAAGTGGCAATCAGGGCCCGCCCAAACCACGGGGGCATTGATTTGTAAATCCAGAGGCATTTCCGCCACAGGCACCACAGCGCGGTACACCACATGACCCGAAATGCGGGGTGGATCGTTGAACATTTTTTCGCGAATCACAGAGCGAACGCCGTCGGCGGCCACCAAGGCATCTGCTTTGAAGACGCGGCCGTTTTGAACGACAGCGGTCACGCCTTCCTTGTCTTGGGTCACGCTGACAACCTTGGTCGAGGTTTCCACATGAATCAAATCGGAGCCTTGCGTGCCTTCCAAAAGCGAGGTGTGGATATCGGCACGGTGAATCACGGCGTAAGGATTTTTAAAGCGGTCGCGAAAAGCCTGACCCACGGGAAAGCTGCCCACCTCCGAGCCATCCACCGCATCCATCATGATGAGCTGTTCGGTGAACACAGCCCGCTTGCGCGCGTTTTCGCCCACACCTAAAGAATCAAGCGCCGCAAACGCATTGGGCCCCAGTTGAACGCCTGCGCCAATTTCACCCAACTCGCTCGCTTGCTCTAAAACAGTGACATGAACACCTTGTTGACTGAGGGCGACAGCGGCCGCCAAACCGCCAATACCACCGCCCACAACAATGAATTTTTTGCCAGTGCTGCTCATGCAGAGAACTCCTGATAGAAGCCCAAGGCGCGCTGGGTGGGCGCATCGTCCACATGGAAAAGATAGGCCTTGCCATTGCTGGCGCGGTGCTTGATGTGAGCGTGGGTGGGAATGGCCACCGTATCGCCTTCCGACCATTTCAAAGTCACGCCATCGATCTCGGATTCGCCGCGGCCTTCAATGACATGCATGACCGAGCTGGCAGACCGGCGACGTGGGCTGAAGTCGAGACCATCCCTTAACAGTTGCGCTGAGAAACCCAATGTGGGCAAACAAGGTGCGCCTGTTTCTGGGTTCACATAAGCCAGTTGCACCGCATCGTCTTGGGGCGTGCCTTTTTCGAGCGCCAACAAAGCTTTGCGCACATCCACCCAGGGGTAGCGAATTTGCGGATAGGGCGCGCGCACCGATTGGCTCAAGGAACTGAAAGGCACCAAGCCTGCACGTTGGTATTTGGTTTGCGAGGCGTCCAAATCTGGGCTGGCATTTTGCGAGGGGCCTTCAATGGCGTAAGAAGCTTCCATGCCATAGACCATGGGCAAGTCCAGCGCATCCATCCACACCACAGGGCCTTGGCCCTCATGGCCGTGTTCGTGCCAAAGTCCGGCTGGGGTCAAGATCAAGTCGCCTTTGTGCATCGGACATTTCTCACCTTGCACTGTGGTGAAACCGCCTTCGCCCTCCACCACAAAGCGCACGGCACTGGGGGTGTGACGGTGGTTGGGCGCTACCTCACCTGGCAAGATCAACTGCATGCCCACATAAATGTTCGGGGTGGCGACCAATTTTTCAATGCCGTGTCCTGGGTTGCACAACACCAAGACGCGGCGCTCTGCTTTTTCAATCGGGGTGAGTTCACCGGCGCGCATCAGCTGCGGGCGAACATCTTTGTAATGCCAAACAAAGGGCTGCGTGGCACGAGATGGCTTGCCGCGTGGCAGCAGGCCCCGCAATTGTGGCCACAAAGGTGCGATTGACAGGGCGGTCATGTCGGCAATGTAGTCTGCCGGCAAGTCTTCTAAGCGGCCTAAGGAATCAGCAGGGTGAGAGGGGTTCAAGGTCAGTCTCCTAGGGATTTCTTCGATTTAATAAGTATACATATTAATTTAAGCTTGGCAAGCTAACTTCAGGGGCTGGCTTGACGGGGCCACAAGCTTTAGAAAGCAGCAGGGCGTCAGCCAATGGCAGGTGTCTCCGAGGCACAATCAAGGCATGAATTATTTATTGAATGTCGAAAACTTGGTCAAAAGTTTTGGCAACAACACCGTCGTGGACGATTTATCGTTTCACATCGCGCCTGGAGAATGTCTGGGTGTGATTGGCCCCAACGGTGCTGGCAAAACGACCACCTTGCGAATGTGTTTGGGCTTGACGGCACCCGACGCAGGCAGCATCACCTATTTTGAAAACCTGTCCATGCCCGATGAAGCCTTGGCCATCAAGGCACGTTTGGGCGTGGTGGCTCAAATGGACACCTTAGACCCTGATTTCACCGCAGAAGAAAATTTGCTGGTGTATGGCCGTTACTTCGGCATGAAAGACCGAGACATCAAAGCCAGGATTGGCACCCTGCTGGAGTTTGGCGCTTTAACCAGCAAAGCCAAAGCCAAGCCGGGAGAGTTGTCGGGCGGTATGAAGCGGCGCTTGAGTTTGGCCCGCGCACTCATCAACCAACCGCAAATGTTGATGCTGGACGAGCCCACCACGGGCCTCGACCCACAGGCGCGGCACCTGATGTGGGAGCGTTTGCAAATGCTCATGCAAGAAGGCAAATCCATTTTGCTCACCACCCACTTCATGGACGAAGCAGAGCGTTTGTGCGATCGATTGTTGGTCATTGACCACGGCAAAAAAATAGCCGAAGGCAAACCGCGTGATTTGATTGCAGAGCACTTGGAGCCTGATGTGGTTGAGTTGTATGGCCAAGGCGCATTGGCATTGGCTTCAAATGACTCGCCTCTGCGGCAACATGCTGCACGCGTTGAAGTCAGTGGCGAAACCGTGTTTTTCTACACCTCGCAAGCACAACCGCTGCTCATGGCATTGCAAGTTTGGCCGCATGTTCGCAGCCTGCATCGCCCCGCCAACTTAGAGGACTTGTTCTTGAAACTCACGGGTCGTCAAATCAGGGAGAACGCATGATGCGCAAACAACATGTGATTCCTTCTGTGTGGGCGCCGCCCCAACTCTCCATGCGTTGGTGGCCTGTGTTCTTGCGCAACTTGTTGGTCTGGCGCAAGTTGGCGCTGCCTAGCCTGGTCGGTAACATTGCCGAGCCCCTCATGTGGTTGGTGGCCTTTGGCTATGGCCTGGGTGCTTTGGTGGGCGAGGTGAGTACGGGCGGACAGCAAGTGCCCTACATCTTGTTCTTGGCCAGCGGCAGCATTTGCATGAGTGCCATGAATGCGGCTTCCTTTGAAGCTTTGTATTCGGCTTTTTCTCGCATGCACATGCAGAAAACCTGGGACGGCATCATGAACGCACCAGTCCGTCTGGACGATGTGGTCATGGCCGAAATGTTGTGGGCTTCTTACAAGGCGCTGTTCACCGTGACCGCTATTTTGGGCGTGATGCTGGCATTGGGCATTAGCCACAGTTGGAAATTGTTGTTGGCATGGCCCGTGTTGTGGCTGGTGGGCATGACCTTCAGTTGCATCGCGCTGATCTTCAATGCCATGGCCAAAGGCTACGACTTTTTCACCTATTACTTCACCTTGTTTTTAACGCCCATGATGTTTTTATCGGGCATCTATTTTCCGCGCACGCAGCTGCCAGATTGGCTGCAAACGATCACGGACTATTTGCCTTTGACGGCGGCCATTGAATTGGTCAGGCCGCTGTTCTTGGACCAATGGCCAACCCATGTCGCCAGCAATTTGTGTTTGCTGGTAGGCGTTTCTGTCGTCGCTTTTTGGGTGGCCTTGGCCTTAACGCGCAAGCGCTTCAGAGCTTGACATCAAGCCTTGCAAGATTTTTTTTAACTTTCCATTTCTTAAATCATGATCATTCAAAAAGTTGGCATCATTGGCGCAGGCACCATGGGTAACGGCATTGCACAAGCTTGTGCAGTGGTGGGCATTCCGGTGGTGATGGTGGACATTTCTGAAGCTGCGGTGGCCAAGGGCATTGCCACGGTGTCTGGCAGCTTAGACCGCTTGCTCAAAAAAGAAAAAATAACCGAAGCCGACAAGGCTGCGGCTTTGTCCAAAATTCAAGGCAGCACGCAGTACGAAGATTTAATGAGTGCCGACTTGGTGATTGAAGCGGCGACAGAAAACCAAGATCTCAAAGTCAAAATCTTGAAGCAACTCGATGCCTTGTTGGCGCCTGATATCATCATTGCATCCAACACCTCGTCTATTTCGATCACGCAGTTGGCCGCAGTGACCACACGCGCCGACCGCTTCATTGGCATGCATTTTTTCAACCCAGTGCCCATGATGGCCTTGGTGGAAATCATTCGTGGTTTGCAAACCAGCGATGAAACCCACGATGCTGTGCATGCCTTGGCCACAGCCTTGGGTAAAACACCCATCACGGTGAAGAACGCGCCAGGCTTTGTGGTCAACCGCATCTTGGTGCCCATGATCAACGAAGCTTTGTTTGTGTTGTCGGAAGGCCTGGCCACACCCGATGACATCGACGCCGGCATGAAGCTCGGTTGCAACCAACCCATTGGCCCCTTGGCCTTGGCCGACATGATTGGTTTGGACGTTTGCTTGGCCGTCATGGAGGTGTACCTCAAAGAATTTGGCGACAGCAAATACCGGCCATGTCCGCTTTTGAAAGAGTTGGTGGCTGCTGGCAGATTGGGCCGCAAAACAGGCCATGGCGTTTATCAATATTGATCTTGCGCAAGTGCGCTGGGCGCACTTGTCTTTAACCTGAGTGCAAGGATTTCTATGACGACGATTCATCCTGAAGGCAGCATAGACTTGGAAGTGCGCAGTGGCGTGCTTCTGATCGGCATCAACCGACCCAACAAGCGCAACGGCTTCACGCCCAAAATGTACCGAGAGTTGGGCGAAGCCTACACGCGCCTAGATGACGATCCGTCACTGCGCGTTGGCGTTTTGCACGCCATGGGCGAGCACTTCACAGCAGGCCTTGATTTGCCCACCATCGCACCCCTCATGCAACGCGGCGAAAAAGCCGTGCCAATGGGCTTGGTCGATCCTTTGAATTTGGGCATGGAAGGCTATCGCCGCCGGACCAAGCCCATGGTAGTGGCCGTACAAGGCATCACTTACACCTTGGGTATAGAGTTGATGCTGGCCGCCGACATTGTGGTGGCTGCCGACAATTGCCGCTTCTCGCAATTGGAAGTCAAGCGCGGCATCATGGCCACGGGCGGCGCCACCTTGCGCATGACAGAGCGTGCGGGCATGGGCAATGCCTTGTTGCATTTGCTCACGGGCGATGAGTTTGGCAGCGCCGAAGCTTTGCGTTTGAATTTTGTACAGCGGGTGGTGCCGGCAGGGCAGCAACTGAACGAAGCCTTGAACATTGCGCAAGCGATTGCAGCGCAAGCGCCCTTGGCTGTGGTGGCTACAAGACAAAACGTGTTGAAGGCGCTAGAGCAAGGCCCGCTGGTGGCCATGCACGAATTCATTTCAGTTCAAAAAACTTTGGCCAACAGCGAGGATGCCAAAGAGGGCGTGCAGTCCTTCATCGAAAAACGCGCAGCACGGTTCACTGGAAAATAGCCTTGTGAAAATCGCGCTGCTGTCTGACATCCATGCCAATCTGCAGGCGCTTCAGGCTTGCATGGCACATGCCAAGGCGCAGGGCATTGACCGTTGGGCATTGCTCGGCGATTTGGTGGGCTATGGTGGCAATCCCCAAGAGGTGGTCGACATCGCCATGCGCTTGGCCGATGAGGGCGCATGGATTGTTCAGGGCAATCACGATGCCATGGCGGTAAAGCCCCCCATCGATGACCAAAGTTTGGGCAACAGCACAGCCCAATGGACGCACGAACAATTGGGCGCTTCGCAGCGCGGGTTTTTGAAAGCCTTGCCCTTGACAGCATTGTCGGGGCCTTTGCTGTT
>CANFJC010000117.1 GCA_947447245.1 Comamonadaceae bacterium | reverse complement strand
TGATTTATTTGGCAGTCGCAGCCAAATCGAATGCGGTTTACAAAGCTTTCAATGAGGCCAAGGCCTGGGTGAAAAAAGACGGCACACGCCCTGTACCTATGCACTTGCGCAATGCACCGACGCAACTCATGAAAAGCTTGGACTATGGCCAGGGCTATCGCTATGCCCATGACGAAGAGGGCGGCTTTGCAGCAGGCGAAAAGTACCTGCCTGAGGGCATGCCAGCGCCAGGTTTTTACCGACCGGTCCATCGTGGGTTAGAGTTAAAGATTGCAGAAAAAATGGCCAGCTTGAATGAACTGAATCAAGCCAAAGCGACAAAAAAATAGGAGTTGGGTATGGACGTCTTTCTTCAGCAGGTGATCAATGGCTTGGTCCAAGGCAGCATGTATGCCCTGATTGCCTTGGGTTACACCATGGTCTACGGCATCATCAATTTGATCAACTTTGCCCACGGCGAGGTGTTGATGGTGGCCGCCCTGACCAGTTGGTCTGTGATTGCACTCATGCAAGAGGCCACGCCAGGTATGCCCGGCTGGTTGATGCTCATCATCTCGCTGGTGATTGCCAGTGTGGTGGCGGCCTCACTCAATTTTGCAATTGAAAAAATTGCTTACCGTCCTTTGCGCAACAGTCCCAAATTGGCGCCACTGATTACCGCCATTGGCGTGAGCATCTTGCTTCAAACCTTGGCCATGATCATTTGGAAGCCCAACTACAAACCATTTCCCACCTTGTTGTCGACCACGCCCATCAACGTGGGTGGTGCCGTGATTTCCACCACACAAATCATGATTTTGGGTGTGACTGCCATTTCATTGGCTGTGCTCATGTGGTTGGTCAATGCCACCAAATTGGGCCGGGCCATGCGAGCCACTTCTGAGAACCCACGCGTCGCAGCCTTGATGGGTGTCAAGCCCGACATGGTCATTTCGGCCACCTTCATCATTGGTGCCGTGTTAGCCGCCATTGCAGGCGTCATGTTTGCATCCAACTACGGCACTGTGCACCACAGCATGGGCTTCTTGCCCGGCTTGAAAGCGTTTACGGCTGCAGTGTTTGGTGGCATTGGCAACTTAGGGGGCGCGGTCGTGGGAGGCATTTTGCTGGGCCTCATTGAATCCATTGGTTCGGGCTATATCGGTATCCTGACGGGGGGTGTTTTGGGCAGCCATTACGCCGATATTTTTGCCTTCATTGTGCTCATCATCGTGCTCACATTGCGGCCATCTGGCCTGATGGGTGAACGTGTAGCCGATCGTGCGTGATAGGAAGGGTGAGCCCACAATGAACAAATCAAAGAACCTCAAAACGCTGGCCATCGGCGCAGTGCTGCTCATCTTGCCGCTGATCCTTCAGCAATTTGGCAATGCGTGGGTGCGCATTGCTGACATGGCCTTGCTCTATGTGTTGTTGGCGGTTGGCCTGAACATTGTGGTGGGCTATGCAGGTTTGCTCGATTTGGGGTACGTGGCTTTCTTTGCCGTTGGCGCCTACATGTATGGCCTTCTGGCTTCCCCGCATTTGTTTGAAACATTCCCAGCCGTAGCCGCTCTGTTTCCTGGCGGCTTGCACATGCCTTTGTGGGTCATTGTGCCGGTGGCTGCGGCTTTGGCTGGCCTGTTTGGCATTTTGCTAGGAGCGCCCACTTTGAAGCTGCGCGGTGATTATTTGGCCATTGTCACCTTGGGCTTTGGTGAAATCATTCGCGTCTTTTTGAACAACTTGGATCAGCCGGTCAATATCACCAATGGCCCCAAGGGTTTGAATCAAATTGATCCAATTCATTTTTTCGGCATCAATTTGGGCAAAGCCTTTGATTTGTTTGGGATTGAATTGGCCTCCGTGAGTTTGTACTACTACCTGTTCCTGACTTTGGTGCTGGTGAGCATTTTGATTTCTTACCGATTGGAAGTCTCACGCATCGGCCGAGCATGGATGGCCATTCGCGAAGATGAAATTGCAGCCAAAGCCATGGGCTTGAACACGCGCAATTTAAAGCTCATGGCATTCGGCATGGGTGCCACGTTTGGAGGCATTGCCGGCGCCATGTTTGCTGGTTTCCAGGGTTTTATCTCGCCCGAGTCCTTCAGCCTGATGGAGTCCGTCATGATTGTGGCCATGGTCGTATTGGGCGGCTTAGGACATTTGCCAGGGGTGGTGTTGGGCGCTGTGTTGTTGTCTGCTTTGCCAGAAATCTTGCGATATGTAGCAGGCCCCTTGCAATCCATGACAGATGGTCGCATTGATGCCGCCATTCTGCGTCAATTGCTCATTGCGCTTGCGATGATCGTCATCATGTTAATGCGCCCAAGAGGCTTGTGGCCTTCTCGAGAGCACGGCAAAGCACTGCCAGGGAAAGAGGGCACTTAAGATGACCACAAGCCATTCTGAAAGTCATGCCGTTTTAAAAGTAGCCGGCATCTCCAAACGCTTTGGAGGATTGCAAGCTTTGTCCGATGTCGGCATGACCATCGAGCGAGGCCAGGTCTACGGCCTCATTGGGCCCAATGGTGCAGGCAAGACCACCTTCTTCAATGTGATCACGGGTCTGTACACGCCAGACAGTGGCAGTTTTGAATTGGCAGGCAAACCTTACCAACCAACAGCGGTTCACGAAGTGGCCCAGGCTGGTATTGCGCGCACGTTTCAAAATATTCGCTTGTTCGCAGAAATGACGGCTTTAGAAAACGTCATGGTGGGCCGGCATGTGCGCACCTCATCTGGTTTGTTGGGGGCTATTTTTAGAACACCCCAATTCAAACAAGAGGAAGCCGAAATTGCGCAACGTGCACAAGAGTTGTTGGACTATGTGGGCATTGGTCAATATGCCGACTTCCGCGCACGCACTTTGTCGTATGGCGATCAGCGCCGTTTGGAAATTGCCCGTGCGCTTGCCACCGACCCTCAGCTCATCGCCCTGGATGAACCTGCTGCCGGCATGAACGCTACAGAAAAAATTCAGTTGCGTGAGCTGATTGACCAGATTCGCAAAGACAACCGCACCATTTTGCTGATTGAGCACGATGTGAAACTGGTCATGGGTTTGTGCGATCGCGTCACAGTGCTCGACTACGGCAAGCAAATTGCTGAAGGCACGCCAGCCGAAGTCCAAAAGAATGAAAAAGTGATTGAGGCCTATTTAGGCACCGGAGGACATTGAAATGACAGCCACATTGTTGAAAGTCAAAGGCCTGCAAGTGGCCTACGGCGGCATTCAGGCTGTCAAAGGCATTGATTTTGAAGTGCACGAGGGTGAATTGGTGTCGCTCATTGGCTCTAACGGTGCGGGCAAAACAAGCACCATGAAAGCCATCACGGGTACCTTGCCCATCCATGCGGGTGACATTGAGTATTTGGGCAAAAGCATTGTGGGCCAAGGCCCCTGGGATTTGGTCAAGCAGGGTTTGGCCATGGTGCCAGAAGGTCGCGGTGTGTTCACACGCATGAGCATCATTGAGAACTTGCTCATGGGCGCCTACATCCGCAACGACACCGCTGCCATTCGAGACGATATGGAAAAAGTGTTTCACACATTTCCCAGGTTGCGCGAACGCAAAGATCAATTGGCCGGCACCATGTCGGGTGGCGAGCAACAAATGTTGGCCATGGGCCGCGCCCTCATGAGTCGCCCCAAAGTGCTTTTGTTGGATGAGCCCTCGATGGGTCTGTCACCCCTCATGGTGGACAAAGTATTTGAGGTGGTGCGCGATGTGTTTGCCCAAGGCGTCACCGTTTTGTTGGTTGAGCAAAACGCCAGCCGAGCCTTGGCCATTGCCAATCGAGGCTATGTCATGGAGTCTGGCTTGATTTCCATGACAGGCCCTGGTCAAGACTTGTTGAAAGATCCGAAAGTTCGCGCGGCCTATTTGGGCGAATAAACAAGGTCAGTCGACTTTGGCGCCGCTGGCTTTCACAACGGGTTCGTACTTCGTCAACTCTCGTTTCATGAAGGCGGTAAATTGTTCGGGTGTGCTGCTCACGGGCTCGATCATCATCATGCCAAAACGAGTTTTGGTTTCGGTGGCTGCCAGGGCCGCTGAGAAAGCTTGATGCAATCTCGCCACCATGGCCGGCGGTGTGTTGGCTGGCGCGACCAAGCCCCACCAAGTGTCTACTTCAAATCCCTTGAGCGTTTCAGACATGGCGGGAATATCGGGCAGGACATTGCTGCGTTGTGCTGTGGTCACGGCCAATGCTTTGAGCTTGCCCGCCTTGATGTTGGGCGCTGCGGTGGCCAAATTGTCGAAGTTGAAATCGACTTGCCCAGACAGCAAGGCCAACTGCGCCGGATTGCCGCCGTTGTAGGGAATGTGAACGGCATAGATACCCGCATCGCGCTTGAACATTTCTGCAGCCAAATGGCCTGCGCTGCCGTTGCCGCCAGAGCCTATGTTGAGTTTGCCTGGGTTGGCTTTGGCATACGCGATCAAATCGGCGACGGTGCTAATTTTCAAACGCTGCGCAGTGTCTGCATTCATGACCAACACATTGGGCACGCGAACCATTTGGGTGATTGCGCTAAAGTCTGTGGCGGCGTTAAAGGGCATCTTGCTGAATAGCCAAGGATTGATGGCATGCGTGGCCACAGCGGAGATGCCAATGGTGTAGCCATCGGCGGGTGCCTTGGCCACAATGTCCACACCCAAGTTGCCACCTGCGCCGGGTTTGTTGTCGATGATGACGACGCCCAGTGAGTCTTTCACGCGTTCTGCCAAGGCACGGGCGGTGACATCAATGGGGCCACCAGGCGCATAAGGCACCACCAAACGAATGGGTTTTTCCAGGGCTTGCGCGTTGGTGATGTGGCTGCTGGTGAGGGCTAGCAATGCCAGGGCCAAATGGAGCCATTGGCTTTTAGCCATCGAATGAATGTTTCGCATCAGTTGGACTCCTTGGCCTTGTCGGCTTCCGTAGTGAATGAATCGGCGAAGAAGGCTTCTTCGGGCAAGCCCGCTTGGCCTATGTAGTCGGCGCGTGCAGAGTCCACCACGATGGGGGCACCGCAGGCATAGACTTGGAAGCCACTTAGATCGGGATGATCTTGTAAGACAGCTTGATGCACAAAACCTGTGCGGCCCATCCATGCGTCTTCTGGCAATGCATCGGAAACCACTGGCACATAAGTCAAGTTGGGCATGGCTTTGACATGCTCTTGAACCCAGTCGTTCATGTACAAATCGGAAGGTCGGCGACCGCCCCAGTAAAGCGTGGCAGGCCTTGTGATGCCTTTGTGTTGCATGTGCTCAATCAAAGCTTTGATGGGCGCAAAGCCGGTGCCCGAAGCCAATAAAATCATGGGTGCTTGAGAGTCTTCCCGCAAGTAGAAACTGCCGTAGGGACCTTCAATGCGCAAGATGTCTTTTTCCTTCATGGTGCTGAATACCACATCGGTGAACTTGCCCCCAGCCATGTGGCGAATGTGCAGCTCGACTTTGGGTGCAGCGGGGTCGAGCGTGTGAGGTGCATTGCCCATGCTGTAACTGCGGCGCGAGCCATCGCGCAATAAAAACTCGACATACTGGCCCGCATGAAATTGCATCACATCGGTGGCAGGAAGTTGGATGATGATGGACATCACATCGTGTGATTTTTTTTCTAAGCTGACCACGCGCACAGGCATTTTTTTAATGGGGAAACTGCCTGCTTCCGTGACTTGGCGTGATTCCAACACCAAATCGCTTTGCGCGGTAGAGCAGCAGGTCAAGATCAGGCCCTGGGCTTCTTCGTCAGCGCTCAAAGCTTTGGCTTGGTGCTCTCCATGCACCACCGTGCCAGAAATTTTCTTGCATTTGCATGAACCGCAGGCGCCATCTTTGCAGCCATAGGGAAGGCCTATGCCTTGGCGAATGCCGGCCGCCAACAAAGTTTCGCTGCTATCTACACTGAAAGTACGGCCACTTGGCTCGACGGTAATTTGGAAGCTCATGTTTTCGTTATCCTAGGGGGGTCTTCAATTCTCTAACCCCTGATTTTGCCTTCAAACCAAACCCCTTTAGGTGCTTTACCCGCCCGCTTTCGAAAAGAGCGTGTTTTGATCATCGGATGTGGTGATGTGGGTCAACGCGCGGCCAAACAGTTGGTGGGTCGAACTCGGGTTGTGGCATTGACCTCCAGCCCCGAAAAGGCAACAGGCTTGAGGGCTCAAGGCATCTTGCCGGTCATTGGCAACTTGGACGATGCCCAGTCCTTGCAGCGCTTGTCCGGTTGGGCGACGCGGGTCCTTCATCTGGCCCCGCCCCCCTCCGACCGAGTGGGGGCATGGTCTACCGATTCGCGTACTTTGAATTTGGTGCGTGCACTCCAAAAAAGGGCTTTGCCCAGAGCGCTGGTGTATGGGTCTACCAGCGGTGTTTATGGCGATTGTCAGGGCCAGTGGGTGTCTGAATCTAGGCCAGTTAAGCCGCATACACCCAGAGCCATTCGGCGCGTTGATGCGGAAAATACCATTCGATTTTTGGGGAGAACGGGTGTGCGCAGCAGCATTTTGCGCATTCCAGGCATTTATGCGCCAGATCGCCCCAATGGCACCCCGCGCGAAAGACTTCTCAAGGGAACGCCCGTCCTCTTGAAAAAAGACGATGTGTATACCAATCACATTCATTCAGACGATTTGGCGCGGGCCTGTGTGGCAGCACTTTGGCGCGGAAAGCCGCAGCGAGTCGTTCATGTGAGCGATGACAGCCATATGAAGATGGGCGATTATTTCGATTTGGCCGCCGATCTGATGGGCCTGAAGCGCCCGCCGCGTGTACCCAGAAGTCAAGCACAAGAAAGCTTGCCCCTCATGCTGTTGAGTTTCATGAGTGAGTCAAGGCGTTTGACCAATGAGCGACTCAAAAAAGAACTGCGAGTTCGATTGATTTACCCAACCATTGCCCAAGGTTTGAAGATGTCAGTAGCCCAAACGGCTGAAAGCAAGTCCTAGAAACCATTCTGCGAAAAGTCTAAAACTTAAGGCCTTTTTTCTCAAAAAAATCGAGCGTTGCTTTCATCAAATATGCGCCCAGCAGCGCGCCATTGAGATCACCCAAAAACATCCAAAAGACCTGATCAAGCTCAAATGCTTGCGCGTGGCCCATGAGCACCCAAGTGACATGGTGAATCAATGAATTGAAGACGCAGTAAATGAGGGTCAGGGTGGCTAAGTCTTGCAGCGACGTTAAATTAATGTGCCGATTCCAATAAATTCTGAGTCCCAATAGGCCAATCAAAGGCCCAGCGCTTGAGCAGACAATGTTGAGCAACGCAAGCTCCACGGGGTCATTGAACTGCTGCATGAGCAAAAGGCCACCCAAGATGGTTGAGAGCGTGCCAAAGAGTGGCCCCAAGATCAGCAAATTGAACAGGCGTAGAAACGCCGGCATGTAAATCAGCGAGATGTGGTCATTGATGGAGGCAAAGTCAAACAGCCATCCACTCAGGATGTGTGTTGCTGGAAACAACACAGCTAATGCAAGAATCAAGAGAATGTGCATTTCGCAAAAGAGTTTATTCGATTTGTTGCAAATCGATGGTGCCCGAGGCCGGAATCGAACCGGCACGCCTTGCGGCGGGGGATTTTGAGTCCCCTGCGTCTACCAATTTCACCACCCGGGCGGATTGCGAAGAGAGCGATTATGACATATTTCTTTCGGGTTTTGGAGGGGGTCAAGGGATTATTAAAGTCCACACCTGTGCCTGCAAACCTCAGAAAATAGGCCATCTTTCAATGACCAGGAAACAAGATGAATTCCTTCCAGCGAGCTTTCATGACAGCCATCGCGTGTCTGTGTTTTTCAGTGACTGCTTTTGCGCAAACGTGGCTACAACGCGCCATCAAAGTCATTGCCCCTTATCCACCTGGCGGCCCGAGTGACATCGTGATTCGAACCGTATCAGACAAGGTTCAAGCTGCATTGAAACAAGCCATCATCATTGAAAATATTCCTGGCGCAGGTGGCAACATTGGCAGTGCGGCAGCAGCGAGGGCCCCTGCCGATGGGTACACATGGCTCATCACAACAGACACGGTCATGACAGTGAAT
>CANFJC010000116.1 GCA_947447245.1 Comamonadaceae bacterium | reverse complement strand
TGGTCATAGAACGAACAAAACTGTAAATTAAAGCGGTCACCAAGGCTGGCTTTAACAATGGCACAATGATTTCGCGAAGGGTCGTCAGCGTGCTGGCTCGCAACATCACAGAAGCTTCATCCAGTGAACGATCGAGTTGTTTGAAAGCAGCGGTTCCCGCCCGCACACCCACTGGCAAATTGCGAAAAATAAAGCACAACACAATGACCAAGCCAGTGCCTGTGAGTTCGACAGGCGGCACATTGAAAGCCAAAATATAGCTCACACCCAAAACAGTCCCTGGGATGGCAAAGGTCAGAAGCGCTGCAAATTCAAATGCATTTTTACCTTTGAAATCCGTGCGCGCCAAGAGCCACGCCATCAACAAACCCAGACCTGCACACACTGGCGCTGCCATGGCCGACAAACTCAGGGTGTTGAACAGCGAATTCCATGCTGTGCCCGCCCACACCCAACCAAAGTCACCCCATTGCACATCAAACGCTGTCTTGAAATGATTCAAGGTGAAGGTGTAATCGCGCCCCCAGGTTTGGACAAAGCCGCCCGCAAAGGCAAACACATAAACCACCAAGGTAAAGGCCAACCAGGGACCTGCTACACCTCTACAAACATTCAAGACAGCTGGCGGTAAGTTCAATGGAACGCCAGCATCGCCTTTGCCCGAGACAGTGGTGAATTGAGCACCCCTGAGCACTTGCTGCTGCATCACAAAAACCGCCAAAGCAAATACGGTCAGTACCAAGGACAAGGCAGCCGCCATGCCAGGGTCGATGGCCGCCCCCACGATGGCAAAGAAAATTTCGGTGGACAAGACAGAAAACTGACCGCCCAAAATAATGGGGTTGCCAAAATCAGCCATGCTTTCAATGAAGCCCACCAAGAAAGCGTTGGCCAAGCCTGGTTTGAGCAGTGGCAAGGTGATGTGCCAAAAAGTTTGCATGCGCGTAGCGCGCAATGTTTGCGAGGCCTCTTCTAAGGAAGGGCTGACGCCCTGAACCACACCGCGCATGATCATGAAAGCAATGGGCGTGAAAGCAAACATTTGCGCCAACCAAATGCCAAAGACGCCGTAGAACCAACGTGTCGCAGGAATGCCAAAAGCCCATTCCAAAGCTTGATTGACCAAGCCTGATCGCCCAAACAACAAGATCAAACCCAAGCCCACCACAAACGGCGGCGTGATGATGGGCATGAGCGCCAAGGCGTTCAGAGGTTTGCCCAGGCGAGTGCCACTGCGTTCTGCCCACAAGGCAATCAGTGTTCCTAAAATGGTCGTACCAGTGGCTGCGGCCAGGGCCAAACCCAAGGTATTCCAGGCCACACCGCATTGACGGCCAGCACTTAAACAGCCAAGACTCCAAATACGTGGGGTGCCAATGCGATCCCAGACGGCCAACAGGCTGAGTTCACCCGTTTCGCTATAAAAGGCCGACACCAAAGAACGACAAACGGGATACACCACAAACAAAGAGAGCAAGGCCACACACACCACCACCGCACTGGCAATGAACACATCGCCTCTGCAATAACCCAAGCGGGCCAGGCCAGCACCCAACAAAATGGTGAGCGGTAACAGAACACCTGCAGCGCCCCAACCCATGCCGTACTGGCCTGATGACAAAGGGCCAGCCCAATGCTCTAAAAATTCAAATGACCAACCCACTGCGCCAATGGCAAAACCACTGATGGCCAAACCCACCAGGCCCAACAAAGCGCCTGCCACCAAAAAAACACCTTGGCGCTTAGCGTGCGCTAAGAATGGCAAGGTGAGTGCGATCAAACAAATTGCGAGCCCTGCAAACCCAAACCACAACCAAGGACGCTCGTGCTGCAATGCTTGCAACAGCGCACTGGCAGTTTCTGGTCCGCCCGCAATGTGAGGCAAGGCCGACCAAAGGGAGCCTTGCTGGAGAAAATACCAAGGCAGTAAAGCAAAACTAAGCAGGCCCAAAAGGGCCCACAGCGTTAAGGCTCGCTGAGTGCGCAGCGCTGCATTCATTATTGGGGCAGGCTGTTAACTTCTTTTTCCCAGCGTTGGATCAAGCGCCTGCGCTCTGCAGTTTGACCATACTTGGCGTAGTCGTAGTTGATGAGCTTGATTTTCTTGAAATCAGGCACTCGAGGGTCGACTTTGGTTTCTTTGTGTGAAGGCAATTGGAATTGCAAAGTTGCAGCACCCAAGGCCTGTGCAGAGGGCGTTAAAGCCCATTCATAAAACTGCTTGGCTGCGGCCAAGTTGCGCGCACCTTTGATGATGGACATAGAGCCAATTTCGGCGCCCGTGCCATCGGCTGGTGTGATGGTTTCAATGGGAAAGCCCTGAGCTTTCTCTCCAGGGCCATCGTGCACAAAACTGATCGACACGGTGGTTTCACCGCGTGCCACAGCCTTGATGGGGCCAGTGCCTGATCGCGTGTAGGTGCCGATGTTTTTGTGCAGCTTCTTCAAGTACTCGTAGGCCTGATCTTCACCCATCAGTTGCACCAAGGTGGCAATCATGGTGTAAGCGGTACCGCTGGAAGCGGGATTGGCCGATTGAATCTCGCCTTTGTATTCAGGCTTAAGCAGGTCATTCCAAGTTTTGGGAATGGCCAATTTTTTCTTGGCCAACAATTCGGTGTTGTAACCAAAGCCCAAGGGGCCAGAGTAAATGCCGACCGTTTTGTAGCCCGATTGCTTGGCTTGCTGCTGCGCCCAGTCGTGCAATTTGGGCAAGGTGGGTGATTTGTATTCAAGCGAGAGGTTTTGTTCAGCCGCTTGCAAATGTGGATCGCCTGTACCGCCAAACCACACATCGGTTTTGGGATTGGCTTTTTCGGCCATGATTTGCGCAATGGCTTCGCCAGACCCCTTCATGGTCATGTTGACCTTGACGCCTTGGCTCTTTTCAAAGGTCACAGCAATCATGCTGCACCATGCCGCTTGCGCAGAACAAATGACGTTCACCTCAGTAGTTTGCGCCAAGGCCCATGGACTGCCCAAACAACTACCAGCTATCAACAAAATACCCAACTGGGTGCGACGAGAAAATGGTGTGAATTTCATTGGAGTGACTCTTTGATTCAAGTGGCAATATCATGCTTAAAAGTCATGCTTTCAACAAGAGGGAAAGCACGCATTTGACCTGGAAATGAGCGGCCATTGACCCCAATCACACACTGGCTTTGGCACGCAATCGACCTACGATGCCCGTCGGAAAGTAGTAGACCGACAACACAAACAGCAAGCCCAACCACAGCAACCACCGATCGGGAGACAAGAGCGCCGCCAAAACGGGCCAAGCAGACGCCGCCTCACTGGCCCACCTCAGCAAATCCTGCAAATAACTTTGAGCCCACAAGAACAAGACCGCACCGATGGCCGCACCGTAAACGGTGCCCATGCCACCAATCACCACAATGAGCAATACGTCCATCATGATTTCAAAACTGAGGGAGGTGTCAGGCCCGTTGTAACGCAGCCAAAATGCCAGCATGACGCCTGCCATGCAGGCAAACAAAGCCGACAACACGCTGGACAAAGTGCGATACACCACGACGCGATAACCAATGGCTTCCGCTCTGAATTCGTTTTCGCGAATGGCTTGCAGCACTCGGCCAAATGGCGAATTCACAATGCGCAGTAGCATGAGAAACTGAATCAAGGCGGCTAAAAACAAAACGTAATAGCAGAGCAAACGTCCATCCAAATTGACACCCCAGAGCGGCGCATCGCTGAACTCGGTACTTGGCAGCAGCATGGCTGGCAATTTGAAACTCAAGCCATCTTCACCCCCCGTCCAATCAGACAATTGTGATGCCAAGGTTTGAAATGCTGCAGCCACTGCCAAGGTGATCATGGCAAAAAAGATGGCTCGCACACGCAGAGAAAACAAGCCAATGAGAAGTGCCAGCACCAAGCTTAGAAAGAGTGCCAAGGCCACACCCAATCCCAAGGAGGCCCAAGTGGCACCCCAATGATTGGACGACATGGCCACACCATAGGCGCCAATGCCAAAAAACATGGTGTGGGCAAAACTGACAATGCCGGTATAGCCCAAAAGCAAATCAAAACTAGCCACCAATACGATGAAGACCAAAATTTTGGCCGCCACCGACAAGGCTTTCACACCTGGGAATAAAAAAGGCGCGAAGGCCAATCCCAACAGAACCGCCGCCAGCATCCAAGCCAACCAGGTGCTGCGGGGCAAATCATTCGACAACAGGCGTTTCAACATGCTTGTCCTTTGGCGTCAGCGATTGGCCACGGGGTAGACCCCTTGGGGTCGCCACAACAAAATGGCGGCCATGAGTGCAATGTTGGAGAACAAGGCCAGTTTGGGCAACAAGAATCCGGTGTAATTGGCCATGAGGCCCACCATCAAAGCGCCAATGAGTGCGCCACCGGTAGAACCTAGACCGCCCATGATGATGACAATGAAAATAAGCACATTCACTTGTGCGCCAATTTGCGGCACCACGTTTTGCTGATAGAGACCCCACATCACACCGCCCAACCCAGCCAAGCCGCTTCCCACAACAAACACACCCACAAAGAGTCTGCGAATTTTGTAGCCCAAGGCTTCCACCATTTCGCGGTCTTGCACACCCGCGCGAATGAGCAAGCCCACTTTGGTTCGACTCAAAGTCCAAGCTTGCAATGCAAAGACACACAAGCCAACTACAACGGCCATCAGTCGGTATTTTTCAAGTGATGCATCGCCCCATAGCAATGAACCCCGCATGGCTTCTGGCAAGGGCAAGGCAATCTGCAAGGGCCCCCAAATGACCTTGATGATTTCTTCCCCAATGATCATGCCACCCATGGTGATCAGAATTTGCTTTAAGTGTTGGCCATACACGGGCCGAACAATGAATCTCTCAAACGCCAAACCAATGAGTGCGGCTGCCAGCATGGCAATCGCCATGGCCGTGCCTACCGCCACCAAATTTCGCCAGAGCTCTTGTGATTGCGTCCAATCGACCATGCCCGAAAGCACACTGGTGGCCACAAATGCACCCAGCGCAATGAACACACCATGACCAAAATTGAGCACGTCCATCAAGCCAAAGACCAGCGTTAAACCAGAGGCCATGATGAAAATGATCATGCCCATGGCCAAACCTGCAACACTCAAAGTGAGCCAAGTGTCAACTGAGCCAATGAGTGGCAAAGCCAGCAAAGCCAAGACTGGCACTAACAACAAGGGTTTGATATCCAAACTTGTTTTCATGTTGACCATCACAAAGCCAAACCCAATAAAGACTGTTGCAAAGTAGGATCGGCGCTGAGTGCTGCCATGCTGCCAGCATGTATAACTCGGCCGTTGTCCATCACGGCGACACTGTCGCCCAGTTGCTGCGCGAAGTGAATGTTTTGCTCCACCAACAAAATGGTGACGCCACTGGCTTTCATTTTTTGGAATGCCTCAATCATGTTTTGCACAATGGCGGGCGCAAGGCCCTTGCTAGGCTCGTCCACGATGAGCAAGTCGCGCGGCTCGACCATGGCGCGCGCCACGGCCAGCATTTGTTTTTGACCCCCCGATAATTTGCCTGCAGGGTGGTACCAAAACTTCTCAACTGCGGGAAACATGGCGTAAATCCAAGTTAGGCGATCTGTCTCAATTTGCGTTGCACGTGTTGCTTTGCGTGCAGCCAACAACATGTTCTCTTCTACCGTGAGATCCGAAAAGATGCCCATGTTTTCAGGTACGTACGCAATGTTGAGCGAAGCAATATCGGGCGTGGCCATGCCTGTGATGTCATGTCCGTTGAAATGAATTTTTCCTTGTGAAGCTTGCCACAAACCCATGATGGTTCTGAGCGTGGTGGTTTTACCCGCACCATTGCGGCCCAATAGCAGCGTGAGTTCACCTCTTGGTATTTGTAAATTCACACCGTGCAAGATGTGATACGCCCCAATGTGGGTGTGCACATCTTTCAATTCAAGCAACACAGAAGAAGACATCAAACGCCCTCCTTTGCATGTGCCACATTAGCCCCTTGGACGGCCGAGGGTTTCACACCTAAATAAGCCTCCTGCACGACTTGCATCGCCATGACTTTTGCAGGCTCACCATCAGCCACCAATTGGCCATTGTGCAAAACAACGATGCGATCGGCCAACTCACGAACCACATCCATTTTGTGTTCCACCAACAAAATGGTTTTGGTTTTGTCGCTTTTCAATTGGCGAATCAGATTCAAAATAACAGGCGCTTCATCTTGGCTCATGCCCGCAGTAGGCTCGTCAAACATGTAGACAGACGGCTTGAGCGCCATCAGCAAAGCCACTTCCAATTTGCGCTGATCGCCATGCGGCAAACTCGCCACGGTGGCATGTGCCTGCGGCATCATGGCCACTTGCACGAGGATGTCTTGTGCTTGCTGAGTGAGCTTTGCATGGTCTTGCCAAATCGACCACATATTGAGGCCGCGCAAATGAGCGCCTTCTTCTGTGGCTTGAACAGCCAAACGCACATTCTCAAGCACCGTCAAGTTGGGAAACAAGTTGGTCAACTGAAAGGCACGGCCCAAGCCAACACGGGTTCTGGCGGAAGCGCTCAAACCAGTGAGTTCTTGGCCATCCAAAAGCACGCGCCCTTCACTGGCGGGCAGTTGACCTGAGATGAGATTGAAATAAGTCGTCTTGCCCGCACCATTGGGGCCTACGATGGCCGTTAAGGTGCCAGGCTCAAACCAACAAGACACCGCATTGACCGCCACATGTCCGCCAAAGCGGACTGTGAGGTCTTGCGTTTGCAACACGCCCAAGGTGCAAGACCTTAGCGCTTGTTGCGAATAGGAACGTTCATTTCTTCAGGCTTGATTTCACGAATCAACTCTGGCACGCCCCAAGCAAATGCAGGGTCGACTTTGATTTTGAAGTGGTACATGCTTTGCATGGCTTGATGGTCTTCCTTGCGGAAAGTCATCTTGCCTTTAGGCGTGTCAAAGCTCATGCCTTCCATGGCCGTGATGAGGGTGTTGGCATCGGTGTTGCCATTGGTTTTCTTCAAGGCTGTGACCAAGGCCATGGCCGATGCGAAGCCGCCTGCTGTGAAAAAGTCAGGGGGTGATTTGAATTGCGTGTAGTGACGGGCCACCATGGCATCGTTCACCGTGTTTTTGGGCATGCCAAAGTAATAGTACGCAGCGCCTTCCATGCCAGGGAATTGTTTGTAGGCCACCATGGCTGGGAGGATATTGCCACCCGTGGCAATCTCAATGCCATAACGCTTCAAGTCCATGTCGGCAATTTTGAAAGGATTGCCACCAGCCCAAATGATGAAAATGATTTTGCGGCCTGGTTGTGATTTGAGCTTGTCGATTAAGTGTTGTGCACCTGCTGTGAAATCAGTCGTGGCGGGTGGCAAATACTCTTCGTGAACCAATTTGGCATTTTTCAAAGATTCGCGGAAGGCCTTCACACCATCGCGACCGAAGGCTGAATCTTGCGCCATGGTGGCAATGGTGAAGCCTGCTTTGTCCAATGCCACGGCATTGGAGATGGCGTCTTGGCTGCTGTTGCGACCCGTGCGGAAAATGTATTTGTTCCACTTGTCGCCCGTGATGGAATCGGCCACAGCGGGCTCAACCAACAATATCTTTTTGTACTCTTCAGCGACTGGCAACATGGCCAAGGCCACGGGCGAAGCTGTGGGCCCTACGGCAATTTCAACCTTGTCGTCGCCATAAGCGGCGGCCAACAGGTTTTTACCCAAATCTGGTTTGCCTTGGTCGTCTTTTTCAATGACCACCAACTTGCGGCCACCCACTTGCATGGTGCCGCCCGTTGCGTAATCCAAACCCATCATCAAACCAACTTGGGTTTGTTTGCCGTAGGCCTCTAAGGGGCCCGTCTTGCTGTAAATGTGAGCAATTTTGAGATCTTTGCTTTGAGCAAAGGAAGCCACAGGTGCGGTGAATCCTGCAAGGACTGCGGCATGGGTGAGGAGCAAAGAAATGATTGTGCGGCGTGACATGAAAATCCCAAAAAGTGGAGCTTGTAAATAAAAAATGAATCCTAAAACTATCTCAATCAAAGATTTTCTCAGAATCATTCCATACATTTGTGCCCGATCATCAT
>CANFJC010000115.1 GCA_947447245.1 Comamonadaceae bacterium | reverse complement strand
GCGTCGCTTGCGCAAAGGCGAAGTCGAGGAAATTCACATTCAACGATTGATGCCCGCCGATGCCCTGCGTATTCGGGGTCGCCACAATGCTGTGAATGCTTTGGCTGCATTGGCCTTGGCCACCAGCACGGGTGCTGGCTTGGCGTCCATGTTGTTTGGATTGCGTGAATACCAAGGCGAGCCGCATCGGGTGGAGCCTGTGGCCATCGTGAATGACGTTGAATATTTTGACGACAGCAAGGGCACCAACGTAGGCGCCACAGTGGCTGCCTTGTTGGGCTTAGGCGCCGAGCGACGTGTGGTACTCATTTTGGGCGGCGAAGGCAAAGGCCAAGACTTTTCGCCTTTGGCGCAACCCGTGGCCAGGTATGCGCGTGCCGTGGTGTTGATCGGTCGAGATGCACCGTTGATTCGCGAAGAAATCAAAGCCTGTGGCGTGCCATTGATAGAGGCCAGCACCATGCCTGAAGCGGTTAATGCAGCGAAGGATATTGCACAAGCCGGCGACGCCGTGTTGTTGTCGCCAGCATGTGCCAGTTTCGACATGTTCCGAGACTACCCGCATCGGGCCCAAGTTTTCTGTCAAGCAGTGGCTGACATTGCCGAAGCAGCTGGCCAAGCGATGGAGGGTGCGCTATGACCGAGATGTGGTCTCGCATGTTGGCTTGGAGCGGTGGCGTTCTGAGCCGCGGTCGACTGCAAGCTGCCGCAGAAGGCGGTCTGCCTGTGAATTTGGGCAGCTACGACTATGCCAAAAATGGTTCAGCTCAGGGCAAGATTCAAAACATCGATCAGGCCATGGTGTGGGTGGTGGTGGCCTTGTTGATGTGGGGCATGATCATGGTCTATTCAGCCAGCATTGCCATGCCGGACAACCCCAAATTTGCGAAATATTCACAAACGCATTTCTTGGTGCGCCACATCATTTCTATCGCCATTGGATTCGGTGTGGCCCTTTTGGCATTTCAAGTGCCTTTGGAAACTTGGGAAAAGAATGCAAGGCCCTTGTTCATCTTTTCTTTGGTCCTCTTGGCAGCAGTTCTCATTCCTTTCATTGGCAAAGGTGTGAATGGTGCGCGGCGCTGGATTTCTCTGGGTGTGATGAACTTTCAGCCGTCAGAGTTCGCCAAGTTGGCGGTCATCATTTATGCATCCGACTACATGGTGCGCAAGATGGAAGTGAAAGAACGCTTCTTCCGCGCTGTTCTGCCAATGGGCGCTGCGGTGGCTTTGGCGGGCATCTTCTTGCTGGCCGAACCTGACATGGGTGCCTTTTTGGTGATTGCCATCATTGCCATGGGTATTTTGTTTTTAGGCGGTGTCAATGCCCGCATGTTCTTCTTGATTTTGGCCATCTTGGTGTTTGCCTTTGCCATGATGATTGCCGCATCGCCATGGCGCCGTGAGCGTATTTTTGCCTACCTTGATCCTTGGGACCCCACACACACTTTGGGCAAAGGCTATCAGTTGTCTCACTCTCTGATTGCCATTGGCCGTGGCGAGATTTTTGGTGTGGGCTTGGGCGGCAGTGTTGAAAAACTCCACTGGTTGCCCGAAGCGCATACCGATTTCTTGCTGGCTGTCATTGGCGAAGAGTTCGGCTTGATCGGTGTGGTGGCCGTGATTGGCATGTTCTTGTGGCTCAGTCGCCGCATCATGGTGATTGGTCGTCAAGCCTTGGCCCTCGATCGCACCTTTGCAGGTTTGGTGGCGCAGGGTGTTGGCATTTGGATTGGGTTCCAGTCTTTCATCAACATGGGCGTTAACTTAGGCGCCTTGCCCACCAAAGGTTTGACCTTGCCGCTCATGAGTTATGGCGGCTCGGCTATTTTGCTCAACCTGGTGGCCATTGCCATCGTGCTTCGAATTGATGCCGAGAACAAACAAATGATGCGAGGTGGCCGAACATGAGTCACTGCGCATTGATCATGGCGGGCGGCACGGGTGGGCATATTTTCCCAGGCTTGGCTGTGGCTGAATCTTTGCGCGATGCCGGATGGCGCGTGCATTGGCTGGGCGTACCTGGCAACATGGAAAGTCAATGGGTGCCCGAGCGCGGCTTCCCCTTTGAGCCTGTGGAGTTTGGGGGTGTGCGCGGCAAGGGCATGACCAGTTTGGTCTTTTTGCCGCTGCGTTTGCTCAAAGCATTTTGGCAAAGCATTCAAGTGGTTCGACGCGTCAAGCCTGATGTGGTGGTGGGCTTGGGTGGCTACATCACTTTCCCGGGCGGCATGATGTCGGTTCTGTTGGGCAAACCATTGGTGTTGCACGAACAAAACTCAGTGGCTGGCATGGCCAACAAAGTTTTAGCTGGCGTGGCAGACCGCATTTACAGCGCGTTCCCTGATGTTTTGAAAAATGCCATCTGGGTGGGCAATCCTTTGCGCCCAGATTTTTTGAACAAGCCTGCACCTGCTTTGCGTTTTGCAGGTCGCACAGGCCCTCTGAAGTTGTGGGTGGTGGGCGGCAGTTTGGGTGCGCAAGCTTTGAATGACTTGGTGCCTAAAGCCTTGGCTTTGCTGCCAGAGCACAAGCGTCCCCTTGTGGTTCATCAGAGTGGCGCCAAACAAATTGAGGCCCTCCAATTGAATTACGCCAAAGCAGGCGTGCAGGCCGAACTCACGCCCTTCATTCAAGACACGGCACAAGCATTTGCTGAAGCCGACCTGATCATTTGCCGATCAGGTGCCAGCACCGTGACCGAAATTGCGGCCATTGGTGCAGCGGCCATTTATGTGCCATTCCCCTTTGCGGTGGACGATCACCAAACCACCAACGCCAATTTCTTGGTGACTCAAGGCGGTGGTTGGCTCATGCCGCAAGCGCAGCTCACCGCGCAAGCTTTGGCCGAGCGCCTTGGCAGCATCACCCGGGAAGAATTGCTGGCCTGTGCAGAAAAAGCATGGGCTCTCAAAAAGACCGAAGCAACCCGCGAAGTGGTGGCTGCTTGCGAGGTATTGGCCGCATGAAACACGCCATTCGTCACATTCACTTCATTGGTGTCGGCGGCTCCGGCATGAGCGGTATTGCCGAAGTTTTGTTCAATTTGGGTTACACCATTTCAGGCTCTGACTTGTCTGACAGCAGCACCCTCAGGCGCTTGGCGGCCTTGGGCATTCAAACTCACGTGGGGCACAGTGCCGAAAACGTCCAGAGTGCCGATGCGGTGGTCACTTCAACCGCAGTGAAGTCAGATAACCCCGAAGTCTTGGTTGCCCGAGCACGTCATATTCCGGTGGTGCCGCGCGCTGTCATGCTGGCCGAATTGATGCGCATGAAGCAGGGCATTGCGATTGCAGGCACTCATGGCAAAACCACCACCACCAGTTTGGTGGCCAGCGTGTTGGCCGAAGCGGGCCTGGACCCGACCTTTGTGATTGGCGGTCGCTTGAACAGTGCAGGCACGAACGCCAAGTTGGGCACGGGTGATTACATCGTGGTGGAAGCCGATGAATCGGATGCCTCTTTCCTGAATTTGTTGCCTGTGATGTCGGTGGTGACCAACATCGACGCCGACCACATGGAAACCTATGGCCATGATTTTGAAAAGCTCAAGTCGGCCTTTGTGGAGTTTCTACACCGCATGCCGTTTTATGGCACAGCCATTGTGTGCTCAGACGATCCGGGTGTGCAAAGCATTGTCGATCAGCTGGCTCGCCCAGTGACCACCTATGGACTGCAAGAAGGCGCGCAAATCAGAGCGGTTGATGTGCGGGCCGACCATGGAAAAATGCATTTCACGGTGCAGCGACGCAATGGCGTGGTCTTGCCGGATCTGCCGATTGTTCTGAACCTGCCAGGTCTGCACAATGTCTTGAATGCTTTGGCCGCAGTTTCTGTGGCGGTCGAGTTGGGTGTTGAAGATGCCGCTGTGCAACGCGCTTTGGCCCACTTCAAAGGCGTTGGCCGACGCTTCCAGCGTTATGGGGAAGTCAAGCTTTTGAAGCAAGCGGGCAGCTTCACCTTGATTGACGACTATGGCCACCATCCGGTTGAAATGGCAGCCACTTTGGCGGCTGCGCGCGGCGCCTTCCCTGGCCGCCGTTTGGTGTTGGCATTTCAGCCCCATCGCTACAGCCGAACACGCGATTGTTTTGAAGATTTTGTCAGCGTCATCAGCCAAGGTGCCGACGCTGTTTTGTTGTCCGAAGTTTATGCGGCGGGTGAGGCGCCCATCGTGGCAGCAGATGGTCGAACTTTATCTCGCGCACTTCGTGTTGCGGGTAAAATTGAACCGGTTTTTATCGATAAAATTGAGGCCATGGCGCAGGCTATTTTTGACAATGCAAAAGACAATGACATCGTCATTTGCATGGGTGCCGGCTCCATTGGCGCAGTGCCTGCTCAAGTTCAGAAAATGGGAGGTGCTGCATGAGCGCTCATCTCAGAATTTTGGCAAAGTGGCGGTGCTCATGGGCGGCCAATCGGCCGAGCGCGAAATCTCTTTCATGTCAGGCCAAGGGGTGCTGGCGGCCTTGAAATCGCAAGGTGTCGATGCCCACGCTTTCGATCCCGCCGAGCGCAATCTGTCTGATCTTCAATCAGAAGGATTCCAGCGCTGCTTCATCGCACTCCATGGCCGATTTGGCGAGGACGGCACCGTGCAAGGCGCGCTTGAATTGTTGGGCATTCCCTACACAGGTTCGGGTGTGATGGCGTCCAGCATTGCCATCGATAAAACCATGACCAAGCGGGTGTGGTTGTCAGAAAATGTACCCACCCCTCACTATGTGTTGCTCAAGCAAAATGACATGGGCCCTGAAGCCCAAGCGCGCGTGCTCCAAAGCTTGGGACTGCCCCTCATTGTGAAACCCGCCAGGGAAGGATCTTCCATTGGTGTGACCAAAGTCACGCAGGCCAGCGAACTGCTCAAAGCCCTTGAAGATGCAGCCCAATGCGACGCCGATATTTTGTGCGAGCAATTCATTTCAGGCGATGAAGTCACTTGTCCAATTTTGGGCGAAGGTGATGACGCCAAAGCCTTGCCAGTCATTCGCATCGTTGCGCCTGCTGGCAACTACGACTATCAGCACAAATACTTCACAAACGACACTCAGTATTTGGTGCCCTCAGGCTTGCCTGAAGCGGAAGAAAAAGCCATTCAAGCGCATGCGGTCAAGGCTTATCAAGTCTTGGCTTGCAAAGGTTGGGGCCGTGTGGACGTCATGATCGATGCCCAGACGCGTCAACCCTATCTTTTGGAAATCAACACGTCGCCCGGGATGACCAGTCACTCTTTGGTGCCCATGTCGGCCAAAGCGGCGGGCATGAGCTACGAAGATTTGTGCATGCACCTGCTGGCCTCTGCCAGCTTGGAGCACTCAAGCACCTCGAAAGGTGGCGCATGAAAAAGCCCATCGTCTTGCCCATGGATGTGCGACTCATGCAATGGACTTCGATCGGCCTGTTTGTTTTGGCCTTGGTTTTGTGTGTGACCAGCAGCATCAGTTGGTTGCTGCGGCACCCTGTCTTTTCCATTCAAAGCATCACGGTGCGCGGCAATGTGACGCACAGCAACCCCGTCATGCTGCGTGCCAATGTGATGCCTCAACTTTCAGGCAATTTTTTCACCTTGAATTTGCAGCAAGCACGCCATGCATTTGAGCAAATTCCTTGGATTCGATCTGCGCTGGTGCGCCGCGAATTTCCCAATCGTTTGTCGGTGACCTTGGATGAATTTCAGCCTGTGGCGCAGTGGGGCGGCGACGGCGATGGCAAATTTTTAAGCCCAGAGGGCACGGTTTTTGAAGTGAATGCAGACGATGTGGACAGCGACGCGTTGCCCACACTGAAAGGGCCAGAGTCGCAGGCCAAAATTGTTTTGGAGATGTTCAAATTTCTCAAGCCACGGATGGACAAGATGGACATGAGTTTGGACAAGTTAGAGCTGAGTCAGCGAGGCAGTTGGTCTGCACAGTTGGAATCAGGAGCAACTTTGGAGTTGGGTCATGGCACGCAGCAGGAAATTGGTGACAGGCTTCAATTGTTTTTCAAAACATTGACGCAAGTTGCTTCTCGATATGGACGCACGACAAGCTCCTTGTTATCGGCGGACTTGCGTTACGAGAGTGCTTATGCGCTGAGGTTGCGAGGTGTGACAACCTTGTCAGCAGACAGTGCAAAGAAACCTTAATTGGCAGATTGAAGATTTAGATCAGAACGGTTGGACATATGGCAAAAGAATACAAAGATTTGGTGGTCGGTCTCGACATTGGAACTTCCAAGGTCATGGTCGTCGTTGCCGAGGTCATGCCAGGTGGCGAATTGAAGTTGGCCGGTATGGGTGTGGCGCCTGGCAATGGCTTGAAACGCGGTGTGGTGGTCAACATAGACGCTACGGTGCAGAGCATCCAGCAAGCTTTGAAAGAAGCCGAGTTGATGGCCGATTGCAAAATTACCCGCGTCAACACGGGCATCACGGGGAGTCACATTCGAGGCCTGAACTCTAGTGGCATGGTGGCGGTGAAAGACAAAGAAGTGACGCCAGCCGATGTGGCCCGCGTGGTTGAAACAGCCCGTGCGATCAACATCTCAACCGATCAGCGCCTGTTGTTGGTGGCACCTCAAGAGTTTGTGATCGATGGCCAAGATGTGAAAGAGCCGATTGGCATGAGCGGCATGCGCCTTGAAGCCAAAGTGCACATCGTCACTGGTGCACAAAGTGCCGCCGAGAACATCATCAAGTGTGTGCGCCGTTGCGGCTTGGAGGTCGATCAGTTGTTGCTCAACCCCTTGTCTTCCAGCTTGGCCGTGCTCACTGAAGACGAGCGCGAATTGGGTGTGGCCTGCGTGGACATTGGTGCAGGCACCACCGACGTGGCTATTTTCACGAACGGCGCCATTCGCCACACGGCTGTGATTCCCATTGCGGGCGATTTGATCACCAGCGACATTGCCATGGCACTGCGCACCCCTACCAAAGATGCTGAAGACATCAAGGTGGAGAGTGGTTGCGCCAAACAGTTGTTGGCCGATCCTGAGGCACAAGTTGAGGTACCTGGCTTGGGAGACCGCGCACCGCGCATGTTGTCCAAGCAAGCTTTGGCCGGTGTGATTGAGCCGCGAGTTGAAGAAATTTTCTCGCTGGTTCAGCAAGTCATTCGCGAATCAGGTTACGAAGAAGTTTTGTCGTCGGGCATTGTGCTCACAGGCGGTAGCGCCGTCATGCCTGGCATGGTGGAGTTAGGCGAAGACATTTTCTTGAAACCGGTGCGCCGCGGCGTTCCCAAATACAACGGCGCCTTGTCTGACATGGTCAGTCAACCGCGCGTCGCGACCGTGATGGGCTTGATGGAAGAAGCCCGTTTGGCACGCTTAAGAGGTTTCAAAGTTTCGCAGAAGAAGGGTTCGATGAACAATGCCTTCACGCGTTTCAAAGATTTCATCGTGGGGAACTTCTGATGGATTGGCGCAAACTTTACTTGGCAAGGGGGAGTCCTCATCAGCGATGTTGAATCCCTCTGTATTCCAAAAAAATAAAATTTTCAAAATCAATATTTAAGCAACTGCAACAGTTTTAGGAGAGCACCATGAGCATTGAAATGATCCAAGTCGAAGAGTTCAACCAAGGAACGCAAATCAAAGTGATCGGCGTGGGCGGTGGCGGCGGTAACGCTGTTGAGCACATGATCGAGCGCAATGTCCAAGGCGTTGAATTCATTTGCGCCAACACCGATGCACAGGCATTGGCGCGCAGTGCGGCGCACCGCTTCATTCAATTGGGTCACACCGGTTTGGGCGCAGGCAGCAAACCTGAAAAAGGTCGCGAAGCCGCCGAGGAAGCCATTGAAGACATTCGCGCTGCCATTGACGGCGCGCACATGTTGTTCATCACCGCAGGCATGGGCGGCGGCACTGGCACGGGGGCCGCACCTGTGATTGCTCGCGTGGCCAAAGAGATGGGCATCTTGACTGTGGGTGTGGTCACCAAGCCCTTCGACTTTGAAGGCGGTCGCCGCATGCTGAGCGCTGAATCTGGTTTGGCAGAATTGGAAGCCAACGTGGATTCACTGATCGTGGTGCTCAATGAAAAGCTCATGGAATTGCCAGGCGGCGAAGACATGACCCAAGACGAAGCTTTTGCG
>CANFJC010000114.1 GCA_947447245.1 Comamonadaceae bacterium | reverse complement strand
GTGAATCGGCATCGCCAAAAAAAGGCAGTTTGCTCACGCAGCACACCGGCTTGCCACCGCGCAAAAGAAGCTAAGCCATTGACAGAGTTTGGCGCAGCTTGAACTGCGCATTGCGCACTGTTAAGACTGTAAAACCTGAAGCAATTCAGTTTCTATTTCAATCTGTTCACGGTTGTGTTGAAGCGCCGATCCTTCAATCAGGAAAGTGTCTTCTACGCGTTCGCCCAGCGTACTGATTTTGGCCAACTTCAGGCTGATGTTGTGCTTGGCAAGGACGGTGGCCACGCTGTAGAGCAGTCCCATTTTGTCACTGGCTGAAATGGCCAAAAGCCAGCTTTGTGCTTTTTCATCGGGATGCAAAGTGATGCGCGGTGCAATGGGAAAGTTCTTCACGCGCCTTGAGACACGCCCCTTGGTGGGAGGGGGCAAAGTACCTTTTTGATTGATGGTGACGCTAAGGCCAGACTCCACCATGGTGATGAGTTCACGGTAATGCTCGGGGAGCAGCGAGGTCACGACCTGAAAAGTATCGAGCGCATAACCATTTTTAGCCGTGTGAATTTTGGCGTCCAAAATACTGAATCCGGCTTGATCAAAATAACCACAGATGCGGGCAAATAAATCGGTTTGATCTTCTGTGTAAACCAGCACTTGCAGACCTTCGCCCAAGGGTGAAATGCGGGCCCGGACAATGCATTTGCCGTTCATGCTCGAAACAGGGGCGGCTTCAAAGTGAGGGGCATACCTTGACAGTTGCCTGGCGTGCCATGCAATTTCACTGGCATCGTGCCGCATGAAATAGCCGACGTCCAAGGTGTCCCAAAAAGCTTTTTGGCCATCGTGAGGCTCCGAGTGTCTGGCCAACTCCACCAGCGCTTCGCGTTTGCGTGATTCAACTTCGGCGTTGGCATCAGGGGCTCTGCCGCCCAGCACGCGCAAGGTGTACTTGTAAAGGTCCTCTAGGAGTTTCCCCTTCCAGGCATTCCAAACTTTGGGGCTTGTGCCGCGAATGTCTGCAACCGTGAGGAGGTACAAAGCCGTCAGCCGGCGTTCATTGCCAACGCGTTTGGCGAATGCAGCAATCACGTCAGAGTCGCTGAGGTCTTCTTTTTGTGCCACATGGCTCATCATCAAATGTTCGCCCACCAAAAATGCGATGAGCTTGGTGTCCTCCGAAGCGATGCCGTGTTGACGGCAAAAGCGTTTAACTTCGAGCACACCCAATTTGGAATGGTCACCGCCCCGGCCTTTGGCAATGTCATGGAACAAAGCGGCCGTGTAAAGGATGAAGGGCTTGTCCCAACCGGCTGCCAGCTGAGAGCAAAAGGGGTATTCGTGGGCGTGATCGGCAATGAAGAAACGCCGAACGTTTCGAAGGACCATCAGGATGTGCTGGTCAACTGTGTAAACATGAAACAGGTCATGCTGCATTTGACCCACAATGTTTCTAAATACCCAAAGGTAGCGTCCAAGCACCGATGTCTGGTTCATCAAACGCAAGGCATGTGTAATGCCTTCGCTTTCCTGAAGTATCTTTAAAAAGGTGGCTCGATTGACAGGGTCGCGCCTGAAGTTGGCATCCATCACGCCTCGAACGTTGTAAAGCGCGCGCAGAGTTTTAGCCGAGAGCCCCTTGACACCCCGCGTCTGCTGGTAAAGCAGGAATGTTTCTAAGATAGCGTGCGGGTGTTTTTGGTACAGATCGTCTTGGGCCACTTCTAGGAGGCCGTTGATTTCTAAAAAATGTTCGTTGAGTTTGCGCACTTCAATTCGAAGATCACCCCGTTGAGCTTGCAAATATTCTTCAATGTTCAAAAGCAGAATCTGATTCAATTGCGTGACGGCTTTGGCCGCCCAGTAATACTGGCGCATCAGGACTTCACTGGCTCTTTGCTTGTGTTTGCCATCGGGCGTGCTTTGCGCCTTGTAGCCAAAGGCTTCTGCCAAGGCGTGTTGCAAATCAAACACCAAGCGATCTTCCCGTCGCTTGGCCAGCAAATGAAGCCTTGCGCGAATGAGGCTGAGCACAGCTTCATTGCGTTTAATTTGCTTCACTTCTAATGGCGTGGCCAAACCTTTCGCGGCCAATTCGTCCCATGTATGACCTAAGCCTGCTGCCCTTGCGACCCATAAAATGATTTGAAGATCTCTAAGGCCACCAGGTGACTCTTTGCAATTGGGTTCAAGCGAGTAGGGGGTGTTTTCAAACTTGTTGTGACGTTGGCTGAGCTCAAGGGTTTTGGCCACAAAGAACGCATGCGGGTCCATGGCCTCTTGGTAGCTTTGCTGAAACTGTTGGTAAAGCGCATGGCTGCCAGCAAGCAGTCGACTTTCAAGCAGCGATGTTTTGACTGTGACGTCCTTTTCGGACTCGTCGATGCAATCTTTCAGTGTGCGAACACTCGAGCCGATTTCTAAGCCGCTGTCCCAACAACTGCCAATGAAGGCTTCCAACTTGGCTTTCAGAACGGGCGATTCTTCTGCGATGACACTGTCAGGCAGCAACACCAAGACGTCTACGTCGGAAGAGGGAAACAATTCGCCACGGCCGAAGCCGCCAACGGCAATCAAAGCCTCACCCTGCTCAAAACCTGCATTGCGCCAAAGTTGAATCAGCAATCTGTCTGCGAGTTTGGCCAAACGGACCAAGGTGGGTTTGAGTCCCCGACCGTTGGCGGTGCTTTTGGCAATGTGAGACCACAGGGTCTGCTTTTCTTGCCGGTACTTATCTCTCAATGCCGACAAGTCGGTCATGCTTTACCCTTTGACAAAGTCAGGGATGGGCGGACTTCCGGCTGACAGTGTGAGCACTTCGTAGCCGGTCTCGGTGACCAAAATGGTATGTTCCCACTGAGCGGACAAACTTCTGTCTTTGGTCACGATGGTCCAACCATCGCCCATTTCTTTGATGTCTCGTTTGCCTGCATTGATCATGGGCTCGATGGTGAAAGTCATGCCCACCTTGAGTTCATCCAAAGTGCCTGGTTTTCCATAATGCAAGACTTGGGGTTCTTCATGAAAGACGCGGCCAATGCCGTGGCCACAAAATTCTCGAACAATGGAAAAACCTAAGTTCTCGGCGAATTTTTGAATGGCCCATCCGATGTCACCCAAGCGAGCACCGGGCTTAACCTGTTCAATGCCATGCCACATGGCCTCGTAGGTGACTGCGCAAAGACGTTTGGCTGCAATGGACGCTTCGCCCACAATGAACATGCGGCTGGTATCGCCATGCCAACCATCTTTGATGACGGTGATGTCGATGTTGACGATATCGCCTTTTTTGAGCAACTTTTCGTTGGGAATGCCGTGGCAGACCTGATGGTTGATGGAAGTGCAGATGGACTTGGGATAGGGCGCGTAACCGGGCGGCTGGTAATTGAGGGGGGCCGGAATCGTGCCTTGAACATGGACCATGAAATCATGGGCCAGCTTGTCCAATTCATTGGTCGAGATGCCAGGCTTGACAAAGGGCGTCAAGTAGTCGAGTACTTCAGAAGCTAGGCGGCCAGCCACACGCATGCCTGCGGCGCCATCGATGTCTTTAAGGGTGATTGTCATGGGGCACGATTATCCCATCCTCCGTCCAACTTTGCAGAAATGGGCACCGCCAGCGGTTAAAATAGAAAATCGTTCAATGCCCCAGTCAGCGGTAATTGAGACACTTTTCCCTATTGCCCTCAAGGCCACCCTGTGACCCTGCAAACTCTCATCTTGGAAGGCGGCAACGCCCTTAGCGATTTTCGCATCCAGCAATTGTTACCCCGATTGCAGGCTCATTGCCCTGAAATCAGGGCGCTCACAGGCCAGTATTTGCATTTGGTTGCAAGTCCTTCACCCTTTGACGCCGCGCAAAAGTCGATTTTGACAGAGCTGCTGACCTACGGTGAACCCTTCAACAAAGCGGCGTCGCTCCCGCCTTCCAGCATTCAAATTTATGTATCGCCGCGGCTCGGCACTGTGTCGCCTTGGGCTTCCAAAGCCACTGACATTGCTCACAACTGTGGCTTGACGGTTCGCCGAATTGAACGCTTGCTGGTGTATTCATTGCATTTTAAAAATGCTTCATCGGCCAAAGCTGCATCTGCTGACACACTCTTGAAATTGTCAGACTTGTTGCACGACAGGATGACAGAATCCATTTTGGCTAAACAGGAAGATGCACTGGCTCTTTTCACAGAGTTACAGGCGCAATCACTTTTGCATGTGGATGTGCTTGTGGGGGGGCGCGAAGCCTTGGTGAAAGCCAACCAAGAATTTGGCCTGGCTTTGGCAGAAGACGAAATTGATTACCTTTTGAGCTCATTCCAACAATTGGGCAGAAACCCCAGTGATGTTGAACTGATGATGTTTGCCCAAGCCAACAGCGAGCATTGCAGGCACAAAATTTTCAATGCGCAATTCACCATTGATGGACAAGACCAAGCACACAGTTTGTTTGGCATGATTCGGCATACGCATCAGAAAAATCCACAGCACACGGTCGTTGCTTACTCTGACAACGCTTCCGTCATGGCCGGCCATGATGTCGAGCGATTTGTGGCCAAGCAGGGCGGTGTCTATCAAAAAGAAAAAGCGCTTCACCATGTGTTGATGAAGGTTGAAACCCACAACCATCCCACCGCTATTTCGCCTTTTCCAGGCGCTTCTACAGGTGCTGGTGGCGAAATTCGAGATGAAGGCGCTACGGGCCGCGGCTCCAAACCCAAGGCGGGATTAACGGCCTTCACCGTCTCTAAATTGTGGGACAGCCCCCATGGGAAACCAGAACACATCGCCAGCGCCCTGCAAATCATGACCGAGGGTCCTTTGGGTGGTGCAGCCTTCAACAATGAGTTTGGTCGCCCCAATTTATTGGGCTATTTCCGTGAGTACGAGCAACAGGTCGATGGTGTGCTGCGTGGCTACCACAAGCCCATCATGATTGCGGGTGGCTTGGGCGTCATCGACGATGTTCAAACCCAGAAAATCCAATTCCCTGCTGGTACGCTCTTGGTTCAATTGGGCGGGCCCGGCATGCTGATTGGCATGGGCGGCAGTGCGGCCAGTTCAATGGCCTCAGGCGCCAACGCCGCCAACTTAGACTTTGACTCTGTGCAACGCGGCAATCCTGAAATTGAAAGACGCGCGCAGGAAGTCATTAACCATTGTTGGGTCAGGGGCCAAGACAATCCTATTTTGGCCATTCACGATGTCGGTGCGGGTGGTTTGTCCAACGCTTTTCCAGAATTGACCAACGATGCCGGCCGTGGTGCTCGCTTTGATTTGCGAGCTGTGCCTTTAGAAGCATCAGGTCTCTCTCCCAAAGAAATCTGGTCGAATGAAAGTCAAGAGCGTTATGTTTTGGCCATTGCGCCTGAATCTCTAGATTTGTTCAAGTCGTTTTGTGATCGCGAGCGCTGCCCGTTTGCAGTCGTGGGTGTTGCCACAGAAGAACGCCAATTGGTTTTGTCCGATGAGCTCACAGCAGATGAAAGCTTGAAACAGCCAGTGAATATGCCGATGAATGTGTTGCTGGGCAAGCCCCCCAAAATGCACCGTGATGTCACTTCAGTCCAACGCAACATCACACCCATCGATCTCACAGGTGTGAGTTTGCAAGAGTCCATTTTGAGTGTGCTGAGTCATCCAACGGTTGCTTCCAAACGATTCCTCATCACCATTGGCGATCGCACGGTGGGTGGTTTAACTCACCGAGACCAAATGGTGGGGCCCTGGCAAGTGCCTGTGGCCGATTGTGCGGTCACCTTGGCGGACTATCAAGGCTTTCAAGGGGAGGCCATGAGCATGGGTGAACGCACGCCTTTGGCCAGTGTCAATGCGGCAGCTTCGGGCCGCATGGCGGTAGCCGAGGCCATTACCAATTTGCTGGCGGCCCCCATTGAACTTGATCGCGTCAAGCTGAGTGCTAACTGGATGGCGGCCTGTGGCGAATCTGGTGAAGATGCAGCACTTTATGAAACCGTAAAGGCTGTGGGACTTGAATTGTGTCCAGCTTTAGGCATTTCAATCCCTGTTGGCAAAGACAGCTTGTCAATGAAGACCCAATGGACTTCCGATGGCGTCGCTCACAAAGTCACGTCACCTGTGAGTTTGATCGTGAGTGCCTTTGCCAGCTTGCATGATGTGCGCGGTACCTTGACGCCGCAGTTGAATGCCAGCATCACAGACACCTCCTTGATTTTGATTGACCTCGGCCAAGGTCATAGCCGCATGGGCGGCAGTATTTTGGGACAAGTTTTGAATCAATCAGGCGATCAGGTGCCCGATCTTGACGTACCTGAAAGCTTGGTCAATTTGGTCAAGGTCATCAACTTGCTTCGCTCACAAGGCAAGATTTTGGCTTACCACGATCGCAGTGATGGTGGCCTGCTAAGTACCGTGGCCGAAATGTGTTTCGCAGGTCAGGTGGGCGTCGCGCTCAATCTGGACATGTTGGTCACAGAAGGCGATGGTATTTCTGACAGCCGCGCTGAATACGGTGATGCCAAAAATTGGGCGCAGCAAATCAGTGCGCGAAGAGAAGAATTGACCCTCAAAGCCTTGTTCAATGAAGAGTTGGGTGTGGTCATTCAAATTGCAACCCAAGACCGTACAGAGGTGATGCAGGCCTTGCGTGAGCACAATCTTTCCAAACACAGTCACGTTGTTGGTAAAACGCGGCCAGCCCATTCAGCCATTGACAAAGGTGTAGGTGCTTTGAGCATTTGGCGCGATGCCAAAGAAGTTTTCACGGCCAAGATAGAAGATTTGCACCAAGTGTGGGACAGCGTCAGTTGGAAAATATGCCAACAACGCGACAACGCAATCTGCGCCGACATGGAGCATGCAGGTGTTGGCCAATTGAACAATCCAGGCTTGCATGTTTCGCTCAGCTTCAAGCCAGAAGACAATGTGGCTGCCCCTTGGCTCAATTTGGCCAAGCCTAGGGTTGCCATTTTGCGCGAACAAGGCGTCAACTCGCATGTTGAGATGGCCTACGCTTTTACGCAAGCAGGGTTTGAGTCGCATGACGTTCACATGACCGATTTGCAAACGGGCCGCGTGAGCTTGAAAGATTTTCAAGGGCTGGTGGCTTGCGGTGGCTTCAGTTATGGCGACACCTTAGGTGCCGGCATTGGATGGGCCCGCAGCATCACTTTCAATCCCTTGTTGTCCGATGAATTCAAAGCTTACTTTTCACGCACAGACACTTTTGGTTTAGGTGTCTGCAACGGTTGCCAGATGTTTGCAGAACTGGCCGACATCATTCCGGGCGCGCAAGACTGGCCCCGTTTCACAAGCAACCAAAGTGAACGCTTTGAAGCCCGACTTTCAATGGTTGAAGTTTTGCCATCGCCCAGCCTGTTCTTCCAAGACATGGCTGGAAGCCGCATGCCCATTGCGGTTGCGCATGGCGAAGGTTTTGCCAACTTCAAGTTCCGCGGTCATGCGCAACGCGCCATTGCAGCCATGCGCTTTGTCGACAACACGGGCGCTGTGACTGAAAAATACCCTGCCAACCCCAATGGCAGCCCTGCGGGACTGACAGCTGTGACCACCCCTGATGGGCGCTTTACCGCCATGATGCCGCACCCAGAGCGGGTGTTTCGAAATGTTCAGATGAGCTATACGCCGGAGGATGTGTCGGCGTTCAGCCCGTGGCTCAGAATGTGGCAAAACGCGCGCCGCTGGGTCCAATGAAAAAGCACTTGGACTTGCGGTCTAAGTGCTTTGAGTGCCCCAGAAAGCCTGGGGCATTGGAAGTCTCAATGACTTATTGAACTTTGGCCTTTGCGCGCAAATCTTCTTGGAATTTGCCCAATTTGGATTGCGTCAATTGTTGGGTAATTTGAGGTTTGACCTCGTCCAACTTAGGCAACTGTGCTTCACGCACATCATCGACACGAATGATGTGAAAGCCAAATTGGCTCTTGACCGGTGTCTCTGTGAGTTGGCCTTTTTCAAGTTTGATCATGGCATTGGAAAACTCAGGGACGTAGCTGGCTGCGTTGGCCCAATCGAGATCGCCACCGTTGGCGCCTGACCCTGGGTCTTTCGAAGCTTTCTTTGCCAAGTCTTCAAATTTACCGCCCTTTTTCAGTTCAGCAATCAGGGCCTTGGCTTCGTCTTCTTTTT
>CANFJC010000113.1 GCA_947447245.1 Comamonadaceae bacterium | reverse complement strand
CCCAAGTGGCGGCAATTTTGATCAGCACACGTTGGCGAGAAATGCCTTGCGCTTCATACAAGCTCATCAAGCGACGTGCGCGCGCCAAAGTGCCGGCTGCGTCAAAACTCAAACGCGCATCCACTTCTGTCGACACACGGCCTGGAATGGTCTTCAAAATTTCGCAACCAAAGCGCACCAACAAATGGTCCATCACCACATCCAAAGTCTCGCCTTTGTGCGCAGCAACGGACTCGGAAAGCAAGGGCGCGTAATCAGGTTTTTGCACAGCCTTCAAGATGAGCGACGGATTGGTCGTAGCGTCTTGCGGTTGGAAATGGGCCAATTGTTTGAAGTCACCAGTGTCTGCCACAACGGTGGTGTGTGATTTGAGCGCGTCGAGTTGGTTCATGGTGAATCAATTAATTCAATGCTTGAATTATCGATGAAACAAAGTTACATTACAAATTCATTTTTATGTAACAAATGAACATGTCCTTTGATTTGGTCTTTTTTGGCGGCACGGGCGACCTGGTTTGGCGCAAATTGATGCCCGCCCTGTTTCAAGCTTTCCGCCACGGCACCCTGCCCGAAGGCGGCCGGATCATTGGCGTTGCCCGTGACAGCATGTCCGATGAGCAATACCGCACCCTCATACAGTCTCGTTTTGAGCAGGTCGAGGGCGCCAAACGCCCCAACGATGAAGAATTTGCTCGGTTCAAGGCCATGCTTTGCTACGAGCGCCTAGATTTGTCCAATCCAAACGACTACGCCAAACTGGCGGCGCGATTGGCGGAACGCGAAACAGACCACGTGGTGATGTACTTGGCCACGGCACCCAGCCTGTTCAACACGGTCTGTGAGCAACTTGCCGTCGCCAAACTCAACACCCCCAAAACACGCATCGTGCTGGAAAAACCTTTGGGCCACGACCTGAAGTCCAACAAGGCCATCAACCAAAGTGTGCGCCAAGTTTTTGGTGAAGACCAAATTTTTCGAATCGACCATTACTTGGGCAAGCCTTCGGTGCAAAACCTGTTTGCCTTGCGCTTTGGCAATGCTTTGTTCGAACCGCTTTGGCGCCGCGAACACATTGCCAACATTCAGATCACGATTGCAGAAGAACTCGGCGTTGAAAAACGCGGTGCGTTTTATGAAAAAACGGGAGCACTGCGCGACATGGTGCAAAACCATGCGCTGCAATTGTTGTGCGCCATTGCCATGGAGCCGCCCATCAATGCACATGCCGATGCCATTCGCGATGAGAAGCTCAAAGTGTTGCGAGCCCTCAAACCATGGACCACAGAAACACTCAATCAACACGTGGTACGCGGTCAATACAGTACAGGCAATTTGAATGGTCAAACAGTTCCTGGTTACAACGAAGAAACCGGTGTCAACGCCAACAGCAGCACCGAAACTTTTGTCGCATTGCGAACTGAAATAGCCAACTGGCGCTGGGCCGGCGTGCCCTTCTACATTCGAACCGGAAAACGCTTGGCCTCGCGCGAAGGCTACATTGAAATCAATTTTCGGCCCACACCGCATGCCATTTTTCAAGCACCCTCCGGCGGCGTGAACAAACTCATCATTCACTTGCAGCCTAAAGACGGCTTGGCATTGCATCTTTTTGCAGAAGGACAAAACAAACGCCTTCAGAAGGGCAAGCCAGCATCGGCCCAGCTCAGTCCGGTTCACCTCGATCTCGATTTTGACAAACGTTTTGGCAGTGAGCGTGTGGGCGCCTACGAGCGTTTGCTGCTAGATGTCCTCGATGGCCGTTTGAATTTATTCGTTCGAAGTGACGAGCAAGAAGAAGCCTGGCGCTGGGTTGAGCCCATCCTTCAACACTGGGCTGCAGACCCACAAGGGCCACGCCATTACGCCGCAGGCACTTGGGGCCCCAGTGCTTCCAGCGCCATGATTGCACGTGACGGATTTTGTTGGTCGGAGGAAATTTAAACCATGCTAGACCGCATCAAAGCTTCACTGCCTTCTTTGGCCCCTGCTGAACAACGCGTTGGCAAATTGGTGTTGCAAGACCCGCGTGCTTTTGCCAATTTACCAGTGACACAACTGGCAGACCGCGCACATGTGAGCAAACCCACCGTGGTGCGATTTTGCAGAAGCGTGGGTTATGACGGCCTGTCTGATTTCAAACTCAAACTGGCGGGCAGCGTGAGCGAAGGCGTGCCCTTCATTCACCGCAGCGTGGATGTCGATGACAAAACCACCGACGTGATGGTGAAGGTGATCGACAACACAGTGGCGGCATTTTTGAAATACCGCAACGATGCCTCTGCCTCCGCCCTAGACCAAGCCGTTCAGGCCTTGGCCCAAACCCATAGCACTGGCAAGCGCATTGAGTTTTATGGTGTGGGCAATTCGGGCATTGTGGCGCAAGACGCTCAGCACAAATTTTTTCGCTTGGGCATGAACACCATTGCCTACAGCGATGGCCACATGCAAGTGATGAGTGCCTCCATGCTAGGCCAAGGCGATTGTGTGGTGGTGATTTCGAACTCAGGAAGAACGCGAGATTTGATGGACGCTTGCGACATTGCAAAAAAGCGTGGTGCTACCACCATCGTGATCACGTCCAGCGGTTCGCCCTTGGCCACAGCAGGTCAAATTCATTTGACGGCAGACCATCCAGAAAGCTACGACCGCTACAGCCCCATGGTCTCAAGGCTCTTGCATTTGTTGATCATTGACATTTTGGCCACCACAGTGGCCCTGCGCATTGGTGAGACCTTGCAACCTGCTTTGCGCGAAATGAAAAACAATTTGCGCAACAAGCGCTACACCTGAAGTAGCTTTGCGAACTTGGCGATGGGCCAGGCGCGTTGCAAAGAGCAGCAAGCCCAGGGGTCCTTATTGCTTGTACACCTTGCCATCTTTCACAATCACTTCAATGTGATCGCCTTGGCCCAACAAGCAAGACATGTCCGTCAGTGGGTTGCCATTGACCAACAGCAAATCGGCAATGGCGCCGGCCTTCACCACACCCAATTGCCCCGACATGTTCAACAGCTCCGCCGCGTTCAAGGTGGCTTGCTGCAAGGCTGCACCATTGCCCAAAATGCTGGCACGAATGCGCAACTCTTCAGACTGATGGCGATGTGACTCGCCTAACAAATCGGTGCCCAAGGCCATTTTCACGCCAGCTTTGGCCAAAATTTCCAAAGCCTTCTGGCCTTGGCTGCGAACTGTTTCAATTTTGGCCACAGACACGGCCGGCAGTCCAAGGCTGGCGCCTTCATTGGCCAATGCTTCGTAAGTGATCAAGGTGGGCACCATGAAAGCATTTTTCTCTGCCATGAAATTGGACGTGGCTTCGTCGATCAAGTTGCCGTGCTCAATGCTTCGCACCCCATAAGCCACAGCCCTTTGAATGGCCTTGGATGTATAGGCGTGGGCCATCACATAAGTACCCGCATGATCCGCCTCTTCCACAATGGCTCTGATTTCAGCTTCTGAATAGCCCAAGTAATGGATGGGGTCGTTGGGGGAAGCCACACCACCTGAGGCCATGATCTTGATTTGGTTGGCGCCCTTCATGATTTCTTCGCGCACCGCCAGTCGCACATTGTCGACACCATCGACCACCCGCGCCAAGGCACCCACCCGACTGGAACAGCCGCAGGGCTCAATCACATCACTGCGGGGGCGGCCGTCGCCATGACCACCCGTTTGCGACAGTGCGCGGCCCGAGGCAAAAATGCGCGGGCCTTCCACCATGTCGGTGCGGGTGGCTTCTGCCAAATTCCAGTCGCCACCACCGGCATCGCGCACCGTGGTGAAGCCCCGCATGAGCATGCCCTTCATGATGGGCAGAGCGCGCAAAGTGGCAAATACGTTGGGCTGGTTGGCCGTGACATTGAGGTTCAAATGCGCGGCAATGACGTGGACATGGCAATCGATCAAGCCCGGCATCAGGGTTTTACCTTGAGCCTTGATCACCTTGGTGCCAGATGCAATGAAAACGTCTGGCTGGTGGGGCACCACCGCCTTGATCAGGCCGTTTTCAACCCAAACGTCTTGTCCAGCTTTGAGCTGCAAGGACGTCACATCGAGCACATTGGCAGATTGAAACAAGATCGTGTTCATGGTGGCGTTGCCTGTGACTGCAAAAACCACATTAAAACCGAAAATTTCGGACTTGTCTCACTGGGCAATTACCCTGATTTCGCTTGCGACATGGGGTTGCACTCCCCTAGAATGAGGGTGTTATTCAACTAAAACAGGATTTAGCATGTACCAACGCTTCCTCAAAACCTCTCGCCTGCTGACACTTGCGATTGGCATGTCGGCAGCCCTGCTAGGCGCAAACAGCGTCCAGGCCGTCGAATTCAAATGGGCCGCTCAAAACGACATTTTGACGCTTGACCCCCACTCTCAGAATCACGCTACCACCAACAACATCGTGGGTCACACCTACGAAGCTTTGGTGCGCTACGACAAGAATTACAAAATTGAGCCCTCTTTGGCCACCAGCTGGTCTAACGTGAACCCCACCACTGTGCGATTCAATTTGCGCAAGAACGTGAAGTTCAACGATGGCTCGGCATTCACGGCTGACGACGTGGTGTTCTCTTTCGACCGCATTCGCCAACCCCAAGGCACCATGCAAATTTATGTGGCCGGCGTGAAAGAGATGAAGAAAGTGGACGATCACACGCTGGATGTGATTTTGGACAAGCCCAACCCCACCATGTTCAACAACTTCACCACCTTCCTCATCATGAGCAAGTCGTGGTCCATTAAGAACAAGTCTGAAAAAATTCAAGACTACAAGGCCAAAGAAATCACTTTCGCCTCGACCAACACCAACGGCACTGGCCCTTACATCATCAAAGAGTGGGCGCCTGACCAACGCGTGGTCATGACCGCCAACAAAGCTTGGTGGGACAAGTTGCAAGGCAACGTGACCGACATCATTTACACCCCCATCAAATCAGACCCCACACGCATTGCAGCCCTGTTGGCTGGCAACGTCGATGCAGTCACTGACTTGCCCACGCAAGACGTGGCCCGCATGCGCAGCACACCCACCTTGTCGGTCTTAGATGGTCCAGAAGTACGTACCATTTTCTTTGGCTTTGACTTGGGCAGCGATGAACTTAAGTACGCCCCTAAAGGCAAGAACTTCTTCAAAGACGTTCGCGTTCGCAAAGCCTTGAGCATGGCCATTGACCGCACAGCCATCCAGCGCAGCATCATGCGCGGCTTGTCAGTGCCTGCCAGCCTGATCATCGCCCCTGGCGTGAATGGTTACAGCGCCGACATGGACAAAACCGGCCCTGCCGATGTGGAAGGTGCGAAGAAACTGTTGGCGGATGCGGGTTACCCCAACGGCCTTGAGTTCACACTTGACTGCCCCAACAACCGCTATGTGAACGACGAAGAAGTTTGCCAAGCCGTGGTCAACATGTGGGCCCGAATTGGTGTGAAAGCCAAACTGAATGCCATCAACTTTGGCCCCTTCATCGCCAAAGTGCAAAACTTCGACACCAGCGCTTACTTGCTGGGCTGGGGCGTGGCCACCTATGATGCACAGTACTCTTTGCAATCATTGGTCATGACCCGCACACAAGGTCCGGATGGCAGTTTCAACTTCTCGAAGATCAACAACGCCAAAGTGGATGCATTGGTCGAAGCCATGAAAACGGAACTCGACAAAACCAAGCGCGATGCCATGATCAAGGAAGCCTTGACCATCACGCGCGACGAAATGCTTTACATCCCCTTGCACCACCAGATGCGCCCATGGGCCATGAAGAAAAACGTCACCATGACGCACAACTCCAACGATGCGCCTAAGATGTTTTACGTCACTGTGAACTGATTCGCAGCCTCACAAAAAAAGACACCCTCGGGTGTCTTTTTTTTACCTGCACTCAGTTCAATCTTTTCAGTGCCGCCCCTCTTCCACAGCGTGGCATGCTATTTTGATGCCGTTCAAATTTTGAAGCACGGGTCTTTCAGTGCGGCACCTCTCATTGGCCAATGGGCAGCGTGGATTAAAGCTGCAGCCTGGCGGTGGGTTGAGTGGATTGGGCACCTCACCTTGAACAGGCGTTCGAGAACGCCCTGTATCCTTCATCTTCGGAATGGCATCAAGCAACATGCGTGTGTAGGGATGCTGAGGATTGCTGAACAAGGTGTGTTTGTCAGCCAGCTCCACCAATTGTCCTAAATACATCACCCCCACGTTGTCACTCACATGGCGCACCACCGCCAAATTGTGCGAGATGAACAAATAGGTTAGGCCGCGCTCGCGCTGCAAATCTTTCATGATGTTGAGCACTTGTGCTTGCACGCTCACATCCAAGGCCGAGGTGGGCTCATCACACACCAAAAACTCAGGCGCAGTGGCCAGTGCGCGCGCAATGGAAATGCGCTGTCTTTGACCGCCCGAGAATTGGTGTGGGTATTTCACCATGTCCAAAGCCGACAAACCCACGGATTGCAACAACTCAGCCACACGCGCTTTCAGTTCTTGCTCATCGTGAATCAAGCCGTGCTCGTGCAAAGGTTCACCCACAATGGCCTCCACCGTCCAACGCGGATTCAAGCTGGCATAGGGATCTTGGAAAATCATTTGAATGCGTTTGCGCATGGCTTTGGCATCATTTGATTTGAATGCAGCGTGCGCATCTTCACCGTCAAACGTGAGGCCGCCGCGTGTGGGCTCGTACAAACCCACCAACAAACGCGCCACGGTACTTTTGCCGCAACCTGACTCACCCACCAAGGCCAAAGTTTTACCGCGCTCAATTTCAAAACTCACACCGTCAACGGCTTTAAGGAGTTGGCGTGGTTTGCGTTCAATGGCTCTGACCAACCAAGGCGCAGACACATCAAAGGTTTTGGCCAAGTCGTGGGCCACCACCAAGGCTTGGGTCGGGCTTGAATTTTGGACGCTCATGGTGCGACCCCCATGGCAGATTCATTTTGAAGCCAGCAGGCTACATGCGTCTGACCACTTTGATCAGATTGCGTCACCTGCGTGAGCTCCGGCCGTTCGTGCCTGCATCGGTCAAAGACTTGGGGGCAACGCGGATTGAATGCACAGCCTTTTGGAATCGCATTCAATCGCGGCATGGCGCCATCAATTTGATTCAGGCGCTCACGGTCTACTTCCATGTCTGGAATGGAGGCCATCAAGCCAACCGTATACGGATGCTCAGGATGGTGAATGACTTGATGGACGGGCCCAACTTCCACAATGCGGCCGGCATACATGACGGCCACGCGGTCACAGGTTTCGGCAATCACGCCCATGTCGTGCGTGATGAGCATGACGGCAGCACCGCGTTTTTTACAAATGTTTTTCAGCAAACTGATGATTTGCGCTTGAATGGACACATCGAGTGCCGTGGTGGGCTCGTCCGCCACAATGAGTTGCGGCTCGGCCGCCAATGCCAAAGCGATGACCACACGCTGGCGCATGCCACCTGAGAATTGATGTGGATAGTGATCGATTCGTTCAGCGGCAGCAGGAATGCCCGTGTCTTGCAACAAGGCAATGGCACGTTGGCGAGCTTCTTGATCCGACACGGGCAAGTGCGCTTGAATGGTTTCAGTCAGCTGCTTGCCTACCGAATACAGCGGGTTCAAAGAAGTGAGCGGGTCTTGAAAAATGGCACCAATTTTTTTGCCCCGAATGCTGCGCATCTGGTCGTTGTTCAAATTGTCGATGCGTTGGCCTTGCAACAAAATTTCACCGCCAGCCACCCGGCCTGGTGGCTCTAGCAAACCGATGATAGAAGCGCCCGTGAGGGACTTGCCTGCACCCGACTCACCCACCACGCCCAGAATTTCACCGGGGGCAATTTCAAATGAAATTTCATCGAGCGCACGCAAAGTGCCGTGCCGGCTTGGAAACTCCACCACCAAATTTTTAACTTGTAAAAGACTCATGACAACCTGTAAGTGGACGGGTGGCTTAACGCAAACGAGGGTTCAAGGCATCGCGCAGCCAATCGCCCAACAAGTTCACTGACAAAGCGATGAGCACCAAAGTGACGCCTGGGAAAATGGTGATCCACCACTCTCCAGAAAACAAAAAGTCATTGCCAATTCGAATGAGCGTACCGAGGGACGGCGAGGTAGGCGGCACACCGACACCCAGGAAAGACAGCGTGGCTTCTGTGATGATG
>CANFJC010000112.1 GCA_947447245.1 Comamonadaceae bacterium | reverse complement strand
GGTTGACAACGTATCAGACACCGACGTGGATATTTTGGCTGTCAAGGTGCAGGGCGGCAGGGCGTGTGTCAATTTGGCCATGGTGCGAGGCGGCCGACATTTGGGCGATCGACCTTATTTTCCTTCTCATGTGGAAGATGGCCATGCCATGCTGAACCTGGCATTGGAAGACGATGTCAGCGCGGTGGCACAAACTTTGGAGGTGAAAGTTTTGGAGGCCTTCATTGCGCAGCATTACTTGAGCATTCCGGTGCCGACAACATTGATCACCAGCGAGAAAATAGATGCCAAGGTGCTTGATGCAATCACCTTGCAATCTGGCATGAAAGTCAACGCCGTGCACAACCCGCGCGAGCAAAGAAGATCATGGTTGGAAATGGCTGAGAAAAATGCGGCCATTCAACTGGCCCGTTTGTTGGCGGAAGAGGGCTCGCAACAAGCGCGCACCAGAGCCTTGGTTGAAGCGCTCGATTTAGCGCCCGATGACATGGATGCCTTGCGCATGGAATGCTTTGACATTTCTCATACATCTGGCGAAGCGACGCAAGCTTCATGTGTGGTTTTTCAAAATCACAAAATGCAAAACAGCGAATACCGCCGCTACAAAATTGAGGACATCACCCCCGGTGATGATTACGCAGCCATGCGTCAGGTCTTGATGCGGCGATACGGCAAGTTGGCCGAGGCCATCAAATCCGGCGAGGCAGATCGCAAGGCCCGCATGCCAGACTTGGTGCTGATTGATGGTGGCAAGGGGCAGGTTTCGATGGCCCGAGAAGTCTTCGAAGCATTGGGGCTCGATCTTTCTTTGATCGTGGGTGTCGAAAAAGGAGAGGGCCGAAAAGTGGGCCTCGAAGAGTTGGTCTTTGCCGATGGCCGAGACAAGGTTTATTTGGGCAAAGATTCTGCGGCCTTGATGCTGGTAGCTCAAGTCAGGGACGAAGCACACCGTTTTGCCATTACGGGCATGCGCGCACAACGCGCCAAAGTTCGAGTGGGCGGTGGGCGTTTAGAGGAAATTGGGGGCATTGGCCCCAAAAAACGCGCCAAATTGTTGCAACGCTTTGGGGGTGTGCGTGGGGTAGAAGACGCCAGTGTGGAAGACCTGATGTCAGTCGACGGCATTTCCAGGGAATTGGCAGAGATCATTTATCAGGCCCTACATTGAGAGTGGCGACTGGGTGTCAGCAAACTGACTTCAAGGCGTGACACAATACCCCCCATGTTTTTCACCATCCCCACCCTCATGACTTGGACGCGCATCGTCGCGATTCCCTTCATTGTGGGGGTGTTCTATTCTGAGTTGCCGGTAGAGTCGCGCAACTTTTTGGCCACCACCATGTTTGTGATTTTTGCAATCACGGACTGGCTTGATGGCTATTTGGCCCGCAAACTCAACCAAGCCTCATCGTTTGGCGCATTTTTAGACCCTGTGGCCGACAAGTTTTTGGTCTGTGCCTCCTTGTTGGTGCTGGTTCATTTGCACCGCGTCCATGTATTTGTGGCCTTGATCATCATTGGACGGGAAATTGCCATTTCTGCCTTGCGTGAGTGGATGGCGCAAATTGGCGCAAGCAAAAGTGTCGCGGTTCATTTTGTTGGCAAACTCAAGACGACAGTGCAGATGGTGGCCATTCCCTTTTTGCTGTTCAATGGCCAATTGTTTGGCGTGATTGACACGCATTTGTGGGGCACTGTCTTGATTTGGATTGCCTCCATCTTGACCATTTGGTCCATGATTTACTACATGCAAAAGGCCTTGCCTGAGATTCGTGCGCGAGTGAAATGAATCACTCAGAGTCTTCCGATGCCTGGGTTCGGGCCATGCCTGCAGTCTTTGTGCTGATCTGGAGCACAGGCTTCATCGTGGCGCGTTTTGGCATGCCCAATGCACCACCGTTTACCTTTTTAGGGCTTCGCTATGCGCTGTCCATTACGTGCTTTGCCATCTGGATCAGGTTGGCGAAGGTGTCTTGGCCCCAAAGTCGTTCGGAATGGTTTCACCTGTCGGTCACTGGCGTTCTCATGCATGCGGGTTATTTGGGTGGCGTTTGGGCAGCGGTCAAGGCGGGCATGGGCTCTGGTTTGTCGGCCCTCATCGTGGGACTGCAACCCGTTCTGACCGCCATCTGGCTGTCGTCCAGAGATGTCACTTCAGAAAACAAAGTGAGCCACCGACAGTGGATTGGTTTGCTGTTGGGTTTTTGTGGGCTGCTTTTGGTGGTCTGGCACAAACTCACGCAGGGCAGTGCGATGGACCATGTCAATGCACTCAATTTGAGTTTCGCCATCATGGCGCTGCTGTCCATTACCTTGGGGACGCTTTACCAAAAAAGCTTTGTTAAGCCTTGTGATGTTCGCTCTGCCAATTCTGTTCAGTTGCTTGCGGCATTGCTTGTGACAACGCCCTTGGCGCTGTTAGAAACTGAATCCGTGCAATTCAACGCCGAGTTCATTGGCGCCATGGCCTGGTCTGTATTAGGATTGACCTTGGGCGGCAGTTCACTTTTGTACATGCTCATTCAAAAGGGCGCTGCGGCCAGTGTGACCAGCTTGATGTACCTTGTGCCCCCCTGTACGGCTTTGGTGGCTTGGTTCTTATTTGATGAGCCTATCACGGCATTCACACTGGTGGGTATTGCACTCACCGCTTGGGGCGTGAGTTGGGTTGTGAGACCCGCGAAATAAATCTTAGGAGAAAAAAACATGTCTAAAAAACGAATAGCAGTCATTGCTGGAGATGGTATTGGCAAAGAAGTCATGCCAGAGGGGCTCAGGGTTATGGAGGCCGCGGCTTCAAAATTCAATCTCGATTTGCAATTTGACCATTTCGACTTTTCAAGTTGGGACTACTTTGAAAAGCACGGCCAAATGTTGCCCGACAATTGGAAAGACCAAATCGGCGGCCACGATGCCATCTACTTTGGTGCAGTGGGTTGGCCAGACAAAATTGCCGACCATGTGTCTTTGTGGGGCTCTTTGCTTTTGTTTCGTCGTGAGTTTGATCAGTACATCAACTTGCGTCCAGCCAGGCTCATGCCGGGCATCATTGCGCCCGTGGTGAGAAGAGACGGCTCGCCCAGGCAGCCTGGTGAAATTGACATGTACATCGTGCGTGAAAACACCGAAGGTGAGTACTCCAGCATTGGCGGGCGCATGTATCCTGGCACAGAGCGTGAAATTGTGATGCAAGAGACCGTCATGTCGCGCATTGGTGTTGATCGCGTCTTGAAATTCGCCTTTGAATTGGCGCAGACTCGGCCCAAGAAGCATCTGACCAGCGCCACCAAATCCAATGGCATTGCCATCACCATGCCTTACTGGGATGAGCGAGTTGTGGAAATGGCCAAGAACTATCCGGGCATCCATGTCGACAAGTTTCACATCGATATTTTGACGGCGCATTTTGTGCAGCGTCCCGACTTTTTTGATGTGGTGGTGGCCAGCAATTTGTTTGGTGACATCTTGAGCGACTTGGGCCCAGCTTGCACTGGCACGATTGGCATAGCACCCAGTGCCAACCTCAATCCTGATCGCAAATACCCCTCTTTGTTTGAGCCTGTTCATGGCTCTGCACCAGACATTGCAGGAAAGAACATTGCAAACCCCATCGGTCAAATTTGGTGCGGTGCCATGATGTTGGAATTTTTGGGATGCAAGCCTGCTCACGATGCTGTATTGGCTGCCATAGAAAAAGTACTAGCACCAAATAGTGGCGCGCCACGCACCGGCGATATTGGGGGTTCTGCTAATACGCAAGACGTTGGAAAAGCCATTGCTGCAGCTTTATGAGAACTTTTGGGATCTAGTTATTGGATCTTGGAAATTTTTTTCGCGAAGCCCCTTGCAGACATTCAGTTTGCGTCTAGAATTCGAGTCGCATTGCGGTTTCTAGACACAAAATCATTTGACAGGCGCGTTTTGTCTGATTAAATTGAGGTCAACAAATTCATTGCGGAGACAATGTTTTGTCCCGGAAGTTTTTTAAAACTTCAAAAAAAATTTTTAACAATCATGAGTCACTCAAATTTTGAGTTTTCTTATTTTTTTCTAAGGTTCTTTGTATGAACAAAACTGAATTGATCGAGCACATTGCCAAACAAGCAGACATTTCGAAAGCTGCTGCCGGCCGCGCACTGGAAGCCACCATTGGTGCTGTTCGCACCACATTGAAAAAAGGCGGCACGGTCGCTTTGGTGGGTTTCGGTACTTTCGCCGTCACCAAGCGTGCTGCTCGCGCTGGCCGCAACCCGCGTACAGGCGCTGCGATCAAAATCAAATCAGCCAAGGTGCCTAAGTTCCGTCCAGGCAAGGCTTTAAAAGACGCCTTGAATTAATCTTTGATTAGGGGGGTGCTTAGCTCAGTCGGTAGAGCGGCGCCCTTACAAGGCGTAGGTCGGCGGTTCGACCCCGTCAGCACCCACCACCCCCAAGCAGAGGCGAACAGGTTGTTCGCCTTTTGTCTTTTTGAGACATTTACAGCGTCAATAGACAGAGAGTTCTCACATGTTTGATTTTGTCCGAAACAACACCAAGATCATGATGGGCATCTTGTTCTTGCTCATCATTCCCTCCTTCGTCTTGTTTGGTCTGGAAGGCTACAGTCGTTTCAACGACAAAGCTACCGTCGTTGCCAAGGTCAACGGCAACAAAATCAGCCAAACTGAGTGGGATGCTGCGCACAAGCGAGAAGTCGATCGCATTCGGGCGTCTATGCCCAACTTGGATGTCAAGTTGTTTGATACCGCAGAAGCCAAGTACGCCACCCTAGAACGATTGGTGCGTGACCAAGTCATAGCAGTAGCCGCTCAAAAATTGCAGTTGGTGGCCAGCGACACCCGGTTGGCCCGCGAGTTACAGCAAAGTCCGGCCATTGCGGCATTGCGCACAGCAGATGGCAAGTTAGACATGGAGCGTTACAAACAACTGGCGGCTTCACAGGGTATGACGCCAGAGATGTTTGAAATGCAAGTTCGCGCAGATTTGTCCAACCGACAAGTCATTCAAGGTGTTCAAGCATCTGCTTACGCCACTTCTGCGCAAACGCAAACAGCCATGAACGCTTTCATGCAAAGACGCGAAGTTCAAATTTTAAATTTCCCAGCAACAGATTTCCTCAGCAAAATCACGGTCTCTGATGCTGATTTGCAAGCTTATTACGACAAAAACAAAGACAAATACCAATCTTCCGAGTCTGCCGACATTGAGTACATTATTCTCGACATTGAATCTCTGCGCCAATCGATCACTTTGAACGAGCAAGACTTGAAGTCTTACTACGAGCAAAATTTGCAGCGCTTGTCCAGCAAAGAAGAGCGCCGCGCCAGCCACATTCTGATCACTGCCGCCAAAGATGCACCTGAAGCTGAGAAAAAAACAGCACGCGCCAAGGCCGAAGACTTGCTTAAATTGGTGAAAGCCAAACCTGCCAGCTTCGCCGAGGTCGCTCGCAAAAACTCTCAAGACCCCGGCTCCGCTGTCAAAGGCGGCGATTTAGATTTCTTTGGTCGTGGTGCCATGGTGAAAGCCTTTGAAGATGCCGCATTCAGCATGAAAAAATCAGACATCAGCGACTTGGTCGAGTCTGAATTTGGTTACCACATCATTCAACTCACCGACATCAAAGCCGCCAAAGCCCAAAGCTTTGAGTCACTGCGCCCCAGCATCGAGGCGGACCTGAAAAAGCAACAAGCCCAGCGCAAATACGCCGAGTTGGCAGAAACATTTTCCAACACCGTCTACGAGCAGTCTGACAGCTTGAAGCCCGTGGCAGACAAGCTCAAACTCAACATCCAAAAGGCCAGTCAAGTGGCTCGCCAAGCCGCACAGAACCGAGGTGTTTTGAGTCATCCAGGTTTGTTGCAAGCTATTTTCAGTGAAGCATCTTTGCAAAAGCAGCGCAACACAGAAGCCATTGAAGTGGCCCCTAGCACGCTGGTTTCAGCCCGTGTTGTGAAGCATCAGCCTGCAGCCACCTTGCCCTTGGCCGACGTGAAAGAGTTTGTCAAACGTGCTTTAACCCAAGAAAAGGCTGCCGAGATGGCCAAGGCTCAAGGCGAGCAACGTTTGGCTGCGCTCAAAGCCAGCTCAGGCGCTGACAAGCTGCCCAATGCCATTGTGATTTCACGCGAAAAAACTCAAAGCCAATTGCCCAAAGTGGTGGATGCTGTTCTGCGCGCCGACCCCAACAAGTTGCCCTCAGTCAGTGGCGTCGATTTGGGTGTTCAAGGTTTTGCTGTGGTTCGTGTGACCAAGGTCTTGCCACCTGAAGCTGAAAACAAAGAACTCATGCTGCAGGCCCAACAGCAATTTACCCAACTGTGGGGCACGGCTGAAACACAGGCCTACATCGCGCAGTTAAAGACCATGCTGAAGGCTGAAATTTTGGTCACCAAGCCCAGTGCTGCCAAGCCAAAGACAGAGGCGCAGGGGGCCTGAGAAAAAAAGTTTCGGCTATAATCCCGTTTCTGCGGTGGCTGTAGCTCAGTTGGTAGAGTCCAGGATTGTGATTCCTGTTGTCGTGGGTTCGAGCCCCATCAGCCACCCCATCAAATTCAAAGGGTTTACAAGATGTCTTGTAAACCCTTTTTCTTTGCCGAGGCTTCATCCTAATTAATCGATTTGCAGACAAAACCACACACCCAGAATAAAGTTTTAAAAGTGGTCTAATTTCGTCTTTACGTCAAATCACTTCCATTTTGAATCAAGCTTCAAAGACTTTCAACACCGCGATAGACATCGTTTACCTCTGGGTGAACGGTAACGATGGCGAGTGGCGCGCAAAGCGCGAAAAATATGCGCAGAAGTTAGAAGCGGCTGGCAACTTAAGCTTTGCCAAGTTTGGCAATGTGGAAGGCCGTTACCGCGACAACGATGAGTTGCGGTTTAGCTTGCGTGCACTTGAAAAGTTCTTTCCTGAACACGGCCACATCTTCATCGTCACAGATGGTCAGGTGCCCGATTGGTTTCAAGCTTCCGATCAAATTACGCTGGTAGATCACCATCAACTGATTCCTCATTCATCCCTGCCCACATTCGATTCAGGCAATATCGAATCTTATATTCACCACATTCCAGGGCTTTCAGAGCGCTATTTTTATTTGAACGACGATGTGTTCTTTGGGGCACCTGTTTGTTTGGACAATTGGTTTTTTGAAAATGGCGTTTATGTTTCTTGGTCTGATGAGCCAGAGGTCATTGGCAATAAGTTACAAGCTGAATCGACATCCTTAGAAAATGCCAGTCGCCTGTCCAAACAGTGGCTTCAAGCCAAATTGGACAACGCAAGTCTGTGTGCTGAATCAAGCGCCAGAAAAATGGACCCACAGTATCAGCATACCTCTAGAACTTTCTCGCATTCGCCTAGGCCCATGCTGAAGTCTGTGATGATGGAGATTGAGCAAGATGCGCCAGAATTATTTGAGCGGGTCCGGTCAACTGTTTTTCGCACCTGGAACAAGCCCACCATCATTTCTGACTTTGTGCTGCGCTGGGCCTTGGCGCATGGCTTGGCCAAAACCATAGACCACTCACATGTGTACATTGCAACGGGACAGCTGTTGGAGGCTCAATCGCTCAAGCATCTTCAAAAACAGTTTGGCAGCTTAGATTTCTTTTGCATCAACGACACCACAGACGATGCCCATGATGGCGATCCTAGATTGCTTCAAGTTCGCCAAATTTTGAATGCGCTTTTGCCCAACTCGTCTCACAGTGAAATGGCAGTCAGCCAGCATGGCCATTTGATGCAAGTTGATGCCATCGTTTAACGCTGAAAGCTCTGCCATCTGATGTCAATCGATCGACTCAATGCCACTCAAGTTGAAGCTTGCATGACAAGTCTGAGTCAGTGGACGTGCAACCACTCAGATTCAAACATCTTCAAAGAGTGGCGGTTTGACAGCTTCAAAACGGCCATTGCCATGTTGGTCAGAGTCAGTGAATTGGCTGAAAGCCATAACCACCATCCAGAAATGGTGTCGGCCTACACCCTTGTTCGCATCAAATTGTGGACACATGATGTACAAGGCTTAACTGGCAAAGACTTTGAACTGGCCAAGGCCATTGACAAGCTTGTAGCGCAAGAATTTCCCCAGGCAACTTCAGCTTGATTTAAAAAGCCCCGCTTCTAAACTGCGGGGCTTAGGCTTGTTTGAAGTTGACCTTCTTCATTGAACTTCAAACTCAATCGCCTTGCTTCCTCGGCGACCCGAAGTGTCCTCGATCACCATCATTAACTTG
>CANFJC010000111.1 GCA_947447245.1 Comamonadaceae bacterium | reverse complement strand
GGCAATGCCACGGGTGACGGCCTCTGGTGCAACTGGCTCATTTGGGCCTTCGGTGGCAAATTGGTGGATGCCAATAACAAGGTGGTCATTGAAAGCCCAGAAACCATCAAGGCTTTGGAGTACGCCAAAGAAATGTATGCCCAGTTCATTCCTGGCACGCTCTCTTGGCTCGACCCCAACAACAACAAAGCCTTCTTGGATGGTCAAATCAGCCTAACCAACAACGGCATCTCGATTTACTACGCCACCAAAACATCAACCGATGAAAAAGTGCGCGCATTGAATTCCGACGTGTACCACGCGCCCTACCCAGTTGGCCCTGTTGGCACGCCTACCGAGTCGCACCTGTTCTTCAACCAAATGGTCATGAAGTACACCAAATACCCCAATGCGGCCAAAGAGTTCTTGCGCTTCATGATGGAAAAAGAGCAGTTCGATCCATGGCTCACAGCGGCTGGCGGATACATTGCGCCTCCATTGGACTTCTACACCAAGTCAGCCATCTGGACTTCAGATCCAAAGCACACGGCTTATCGCGACGCTGTGAAAAACATGCGGCCTGCTGGTTACGCAGGCAAGCTGGGCTATGCATCAGCCGGCGCAGGTGCTGACTTCATCGTGGTCAACATGGTGGCTGAAGCTGCTAGCGGTTCTAAAACACCGAAAGAAGCTGCAGAACGCGCACAGAAACGTGCCGAGCGTTACTACAAAGTTTGATCTTTTTATAAACTGATAAGAACCCATGACACCCTTGCTTGAGAGAGTTCAGAACAGCCGCAATGTGCTCGGCTTGATCTTCATGATGCCAGCCGCCGTTTTGTTGCTGCTGTTTCTGACATACCCTCTTGGCTTGGGTGTTTGGCTTGGGTTTACCGACACCAAAATTGGTCGTGGTGGCCAGTGGATTGGTTTCGAAAACTACATTTTCTTATTGGGCGATAGCGTCACTCAATTGGCGTTGTTTAACACCATGTTCTACACCACCGTGGCCAGTGTGCTCAAGTTTTTCTTGGGACTTTGGTTGGCTTTGTTGCTGAATAAAAATCTGCGTTTTAAATCCTTTTTCCGTGCCGTTATTTTGCTACCTTACATTGTGCCAACGGCACTCTCAGCCATTGCTTTCTGGTGGATTTTCGATTCACAGTTTTCCATCATCAGTTGGGTGCTGGTCAAAATGGGCTGGATCGACACCTACATCGACTTTTTAGGCTCCCCTTGGAATGCCCGATTGGCCACCCTGTCGGCCAACGTATGGCGCGGCGTGCCTTTTGTGGCCATTACTTTGCTGGCGGGTTTGCAAACCATCTCTCCTTCTTACTATGAGGCGTCTGCCATCGATGGTGCCACGCCTTGGCAGCAGTTTTGGCATGTCACCTTGCCACTGCTCACACCCATCATTGCGGTCACCATGACCTTCTCTGTGCTGTTTACCTTCACAGACTTCCAACTCATTTATGTGCTCACACGAGGCGGGCCACTCAACGCCACGCACCTTATGGCCACCCTCTCCTTCCAGCGCGCCATTTCGGGCGGTGCATTGGGAGAAGGAGCGGCCATCGCCATTGCCATGGTGCCCTTCTTGTTGGCCGCCATTCTCTTCAGTTATTTCGGACTTCAGCGCCGCACTTGGCAACAAGGCGGTAGCGACAAATGAGCAAAGACACACAAGACAATGTGGGCATGTCCTATTTGGACAGCAATGCCACCAAGCTTTTCAAAACCTATTTTCCACTCTTGGCATTTTTGTTCGTGTTGCTCTTTCCGTTTTACTGGATGGGCATCACAGCGTTCAAACCCGACAATGAATTGCTGTCACGCGATGGCAATCCTTTTTGGATCATTCACCCCACGCTGGCTCACGTTGAAAAGTTGCTTTTCAAAACAGAGTATCCCCAATGGATGTGGAACACAGTGCTTGTCTCTGTCACTTCCACATTTTTCTCGCTCTTTGCGTCAGTGCTCGCTGCCTACGCCATCGAAAGACTTCGATTTCGAGGTGCCAAACAAACTGGCTTGGCCATTTTCTTGGCCTACCTGGTGCCGCCCTCTATTTTGTTCATCCCACTTGCCTCTGTTATTTTCGAGCTCGGCTTGTTTGATACTCGCTTGGCACTCATTCTCACTTACCCCACGTTTCTCATTCCATTTTGCACATGGTTGCTGATGGGTTACTTCAGAACCATTCCATTTGAATTGGAAGAATGCGCCATGATTGATGGCGCCAATCGCTGGGAAATTTTGGTCAAAATAATTTTGCCGCTCTCTGTACCCGGGCTCATTTCAGCAGGCATCTTCGCCTTCACTTTGTCTTGGAATGAATTCATTTATGCCTTGACCTTCATCTCTTCCAGTGAATACAAAACAGTGCCGGTTGGCGTTGTCACTGAATTGGTCGAAGGCGACGTTTATCACTGGGGCGCCCTCATGGCTGGCGCACTCTTTGGCTCTTTGCCAGTGGCATTCATTTACTCGTTCTTTGTCGAGTACTATGTGTCTGGCATGACGGGATCTGTCAAAGAATAGAAAGTGATGGTCAGCTCGCAGTTGGGCATTAAGACCGTGCCAGAGTTGGTGGCCTTCATGAAGGCAAAAAATACCTCCTCTATTGCAACCGGCTAACTCACTCGCTTAGGTATGTTTGGCGCTAGGCGATTGCCACTCTGGAACGCCTGTCACTGCGCAACGAAAACTCAATGGCCATTTTGAAAGCAGCCAAACACCCTGATGTGATGGACAAAGTCAAAGTTGCTGGCGGTGTTTCTTTGACATGAACCTAGAAGAAGCACAGGCTTGGCAAAAAAGGATTCAAAGGTGCTGGAACAACATTGTTCAAGAGACTGGCATCAAGTTAGAGAAATAAAAGCCTAAGTTTCTTGGCGCTTCTATTGCTGCATTAATTGTTGAAAACTTGATCCGCATCAAGTCGGGAAAATGACAAGTGTTTAAAGTTAAACAACACTTTGAAAGTTTTCTATGAAATTATTGGTTGCAATTGATGGTTCAAAAGCTTCACAGGCTGCCGTGAAATACGCAGCCAGACTGTTTAAAAGCTTCATGGGCGAAAATCACATCAGCTTGATCACAGTTCAGGACGACAGCAGCTTGAGGTTGTTTAAAAAGCGCACACCCAAAGGCGCAGTAGAGGACTATTTGCGTGAAAATGCAGACAAAAATTTAGCTTGGGCCATTAAGTATTTGAACAAGACAAAGTTGGCTCACGACATGATCATCAAATACGGTCACCCCAGTGAACAAATTATCAAAGAGTCTAAGTCTGGCAGTTTCAATATGATCATCATGGGAACCAAGGGCCGCTCCTCTTGGGCCGATACGGTCATTGGCTCTGTTGCACAAAGGGTTGTTGGAAATTCTAAAATTCCAGTTGTATTGATCAAAAATTAACACTTCAAAGTGTTTCATGAACGAATGAAGCTGTCCAGAATTTTTCAACCACGCAAGCTCTCTTTTTGGATTTTGGTGGTCTTGAACTTATTGTCTTTGGCTCTCGGTCATATCACTCAAACCTATGCGCTCAATGGCTGGGGTACTGCTATTGTCATTGGCTTAACCCTCTTCAATGCCATGTTAAGTGCACTGATTGCATGGCGCTTGGTTAATTCCTAGGCTTGGCTTTGCGCGCAGTCTTCTTTTCTTTTTGAAGCGCTTCTTTGCGCAGCGCTCTCTCGGCGTCGGCCTGCAGGCCAGAGGCAAGCCAGTCTGCAAACTCAGCGGGCGTCTCCAGGGTTAAACGACCCAGGGCGGCAGATCTGAAATCGTGAATCACAATTTCAGCGGCTTTGGTGTTGTTCACTCTGCCGCCACTTTGGATGGCACCCCGAAAGCGCGCAATGGCCTCGAGCATGGTTTCGTCGGTGTGGCTAGGCACATCTTTGATTTTGTAACGCAAGGCCAAAGCTTGCGGGTATTTGGGTATGAGGTAGTTCAGCAGCTCTAAGGCCACCTCTTCATCGTCAAAGGCATTCACGCCGATGGCGCCACTGGCGGCCAAGTTATACCCACTCTTTTCAACAATGATGCGCGGCCAGAGCACCCCTGGCGTGTCGTACAAATAAAAATCGTCTGCCAAGGTGATGCGCTGCTCTAGTTTGGTCACACCCGCTTCATCGCCTGTCTTAGCGGCTTTTTTGCCCTTGAGCGTATTGATCAAGGTGGACTTACCCACATTGGGAATGCCGCAAATGAGCACACGCATGGGCTTGGCCAAGCCACCCCGACTAGGTGCCAGTTGGTGACACGCGTCAATCAAGGCCTTGGCTGGCGAGACCATGCTGGTATCAAGACCAATGGCCTTCACGTTGGGCATGGCGTTGTAGTGGGCCAACCACATGAGCGTGCGCTCGGGATCGGCCAAATCTTGTTTGCTCAAGACCTTCAAGCCTGGCTTGCCTTGAATCAATTGCGCCAACATGGGGTTTGCGCTTGAGCCCGGCAACCTGGCGTCCAACATTTCAATGACGACATCAATGTCTTTGATGCGCTCCTCAATCGCTTTGCGCGTGAGGTGCATGTGTCCGGGGAACCATTGAATAGCCATAAACCTGAAAATCACACTAGAAGTAAAGACCTCTATTGTCCAATACTTCTAACTGACTTGGTGTTTATGTCCCAATGATCCCACCATCGATTTTGCGAATGGCCACCAGCGAGGATCTGGGGCGCCCATTTGGCAAATAATCGGGCCAATTTGAATATTGCTTGGGATTGGCCGGATCGCTGCGATCGGATGGTGTCTCACCAGGGTGTTGGATACTGACAAACATGGTGGTGCTGTCGGGTGTTAAAGCAATGCCCGTTATCTCGCAATTGGTGGGCCCCGTTAAAAACCGCCGTGTTTCCCCTGTCGCAGGGTCACATGCCAACATTTGATTGTTGCCAATGCGAACCAGCTCGCCTTTGTACATTTGCGTTGCATGGGTATCGGTTTGAATCCAGAGTACGCCTTGTTTGTCAAAAGTAATGCCATCAGGGCAAGCATAAATATCGCCCTTAATATTGCCCTTTGCCTCGGCGCGCTCATTGGCTGGGTCACCTGCTAAAACCAAATGATTCCATTCAAATGTACTGCCATCAAAATCGTTCACATCCTTCCAGCGAATAATCTGTCCCATGACATTGTTTACTCGGGGATTTGCAGCATCGACACCTGGTTTGCCAGGCGTACCTCGTTGGCTGTTGTTTGTCAGGGTGCAATAAACCCAGCCAGAATGAGGATCTATGGTGAGCCATTCAGGGCGATCCATTTTGGTGGCGCCTAACAAGTCGCTGGCTTGTCTTGATTTAATAAGTACTTCACCTTGATCGGCAAAACCATTGGCGGAAGTGAGGGGACCTTGGCCATGCACCAGAGGAATCCATTGGCCCTTGCCGTCAGCGTCAAACCTTGCCACGTACAAAACCCCATGGTCTAACAAATCTTTGTTGGCCTGTGCCTGAGTTAAGCCACTGCCTGCCTGTTTGATTTTGTCGCGACTGATAAATTTATAGATGTATTCAAAGCGTGCATCTTCACCAGAGTAAACCACTGCTCTGCCATCTTTTGTCACGCCTACCCAAGCACCTTCGTGAGCAGCCCGCCCTAGCGCTGTGCGTTTAACCGGTGTACTGGTTGGATCCATGGGGTCCAATTCGACCACCCAACCAAATCGATGGAATTCATTTGGATTTTTTTGCAAATCAAATCTAGGGTCATGTTTGTCCCATGCGTACAAACCAGACTTGGGTGCACCCCAGCGCATTTGATCTTGGGTAGGTTTGTCGCCGGCGCCAAAATAAAATGCAAAGTTTTCTTCGCCAGACAAATAGGTGCCCCAGGGAGTTTTACTGCTGGCACAGTTATTCAAGGTTCCCAAAATGGTCATTCCTTGTGGATCAGCTGATGTGCACATGAGTGCATGCCCCGCCGCAGGTCCAGCCACTCTAAAAGGCGTGCTCAAAGTGACGCGTCGCGCAAAGGGTGAAGGGCGCACCATGTCCCAGCTTCCATTTTTCATTTCAACTTCAATGACTGCTAAGCCATGCGCATTTTGGGCTTTTCGAACTTTTTCGAGATTCATCTGGTTGAATCCACCGACATGAAGCAAGCCATCGTCGGTGTACTCGTGATTGATTGCAAGCAAACCGCGTCTAGAACCCTGCAATGGAAAAAACTCCAAACCATCGTGGTGCATGCCCATTTGCACAGCTTGCTCGTCAGCGGTATTGCTGCCATCCATTTTGAAGGCCGGCATTTGACCCGCAATGCCAACAGGTTCACCCCAAGGGGCTAAAGGAACAGCGGTATAAGTTTCTGGCACGACCAACTTATCGCCCATGCCGACTGGGATGCCCTTGAATCCAATTTTGTTTTTAGACGCGGTCAATGCAGCGCATCCAGCCAATGGCGCCATGACAGAGGCCAATGTGACAACGGCACCACCTTTTAAAAAAGACCTTCTTGAGGTTTCAATCACATCGTGAATACTGCGATTTAATGAGCGATTACTGTCTTCCATTGCACGAAAGTCTTTGGCCATGATGCATCCAAATGAAGTAAAAGTTCCTAACCTTAACACTTGAATAAGTGCTTTTGATCAGGGATAAGGGTTTGTATCAATGCGCGCAGTCCCCATCATGATGGGCTTAACCAGAATCTTGTAAGTATCGAGGTCAAAACTTTGCTGAACACTGACCTTCAATGCACTTGACTTGGAACAGGTGGTGCTTAAATAGCGCCAATCTTGGATGCGGTGGCGTTGAATCCAATTGCCACTTTGCTCAACCAATTCAATGGCGCCTTCAAAGGGCCATGCATGCACCTTCATGTCGATCAGCGCAGATAGCATTCGCTCGTCGTGTGCGTGCCTTTCTTCCAGTCCCACACAGGCGCCCAAACAAGTTTTCACTTGAAGACCAAAGCAACCCCGTTTGCTGATTTTTTCAAGCCCCAATAAACCCAGACACAAACGGTGTTGGTCCGCCAATTCACGCAGCTTGTTTTGAGCAGAATGGACCGAACCAAAGAGGCCATAAAGTCCTTCCACTTTACCCAAACCTAGATCCTTGCCACTCACAATGCTGGGTTGCCAACCTCCGTTTTGTTTCTCAATTTGAATTGTGCAAAGACTGCGCAGTCGCCTTAAACGGACATTGAAAATAGGATTCAGGCTTTTGATCAGATGCGACTCTAGCAACAGCGCGCCAATTTCGCCGGCCGTTTCAATGTACTCAAGCTGCAAGCTTTGTGACATCATTTCGACTTCATCTTCTGCGCGAAGGTGTGCCATGACCCTGCTTCGAATGTCCACGCTTTTGCCAATGTAAAGGGGCAGCGTGCCGGCGCCTTTGAAGATGTAGACGCCTGATGTCCTTGGCAATTGGCCCAAGGTATCGGCATTGAGAGGGAGACTAAAAGTCACAAGGGTTGCACAAATTAGGGTTAAGCCACTTGAATTCTAATGAGCTTGGGGTAATCTCTTGGCACTTCCACCCATTTGATTGAAGTTTAACCATGACAGTTCACACACTTCACGCCCCGAGCACCCAAGACGCGGTTCAGCAAGTCAAAGTTCATTTGGCAGCCGCATTGCGTTTGGCCGTTTTAGATGAATTTGAAGAAGGCATTGACAACCACTTCACGGCCTGTGTACCAGGGCGTACCGATCAATATTTTGTACTCCCGTTTGGTTTGCATTGGTCAGAAGCCAAGGCCAGTGACATGATGATTTTCAATGAAGCCGGTCAAACTTTAGAAGGACGCGGCCTTGTTGAACTGTCTTGTCAAACAATCCATGCGCCTTTGCATCGAATCACAGGCGCCAAGGTGGTGTTGCATACCCATCAACCATGGGCGACGGCACTCAACATGCTGCAAGACAATCGACTTGTGCCCGCCACACAAACAGCGGCATTTTTTCATGGCCGCATAGCCTACGACGATACCTATACCGGCCTGGCATCTGCCATCGAAGAAGGTGAACGCTTGGCTAAGATCATGGGCGACAAAACTGTGTTGTTCATGAAAAACCATGGCGTGGTCACAGTGGGCGACACCGTGGCTCAGGCCTACAGGCGTTTGTACAAACTCGAAAAAGCCTGCCAAACCCAAGTGCTGGCAATGAGCACAGGCAAAGAATTGAACATCTTGAGTGATGAGGTCATCCAAAGAGTCCTCACGCCATCTGGCGCCGACCGTCATCCACGTGGCGACCGAGAAAGACTCTATTTCGAAGCCATGATGCGCATCCTTGACCGCACCAACCCCGGCTACTCAGATTAAATAATTGGGGTCAG
>CANFJC010000110.1 GCA_947447245.1 Comamonadaceae bacterium | reverse complement strand
TCAAGGCCAATGAAAGCAATGACTGGTTGATTGATCGAGAGGCTCAAAGAACCAACCGAATTTACTCAGGCATTGATAACATTGGTCTTCAAGATCAGGCAGTGACTGAGTCGATGGGAGCGATCACAAATCACGAGCATGAACACTTAGGCCCTGGTGACCTCATGATTTCCAGAACTCGCAGGCGAGTTCTTAAAGCTGCGCGCGCTTTTCAAGAGGGAACAGCCCCCGTAGGTGTTGACCAACCGGAAGTACTGGCAGAGGCCAGAAGTGGCTATTTTGAAGCACACGAATCAGTTGAATGGCAAAAGGGCTATGCTGACCAAATGAGCACCGCAAAAAGGGTCATTGCCTAGCGTTAGCCTTTAGCAAGTGGCGTATTGGAAATAACACGAATAGCATTTTTCAAATTATTTTCATACGCTACTTGCCAATCTTCATGAGCTGCAGTGTGAAAAGTACCACTGCGAGCCCGCCACATTGCTTCTGGATTTGAGATGCCTGGCGGCGATTTACCTTCATCTCGCAGACTCAATGCCGCCTTCAAAACTCGCCGCCTTGTCTTAGCTATCATCTGATCACTATTCACCAAGTGTTCAAAGGCGTGATCTGTAATTCCACCCATCGATTCAGTCACTGCCTGATCTTGCATAAAAACCATTTTGATGCCTGAGTAAATAATGTTTTGTCGTTGCGCATCACGATCAATTTCATAGTCATTTTCCCACCTTGCAACTGGACGCCATCTACCATACCAATCATTGGTATTTGGTAAGTACTCAATCGTTGGTGCGAAACCTGGAATGGCTTTGCCGTTTTTAAGTGGCATTCCTGTGTAAGCACCGGGTGATTTTTTCCATGAAATTAAAACAACCATGGTGTGCTCATCGTCCATCGGTACCCAAGCTCTGACGCCCACATTTGTCAAAAAATCTGAATTGGGAGCTTGGGTCCAAAATGGAAATACAAAATTTGCAATGCGCCAAGACATACTGCCATTTTCTTCTAGGCGGTATGCGCCGTAAGAAGTGCCCCAATCCGTATCTGCAACATGATATTCAGGTGCTCGATTTGTAACGGTGTGGCGCATTGGATGGTCATCTTGAAAGTCCTCTGGCTCAGCACTTCCAGCGTGTAAAAATCCAAAATGCGATGTGTCTATATCACCTTCTAAAGCTTGAAGCCAATTGCAATTTCGTTGCACAAACCGAATGGAAGCCTCTCCCTCTGGAATAAGAGCCGCTTCAAGCATTGGAAATGAGGGAACTTGATCTTGTGGTCCCATGAATACCCAAATCAGACCATTTCTGTCTAGTGCTTTGTATGCTTTGGCATGAATTTTTTCTTTAATTTCATCGCCATTCGATACGTTGGGTATGTCCAAACAGTTTCCATCTACATCAAATTTCCATCCGTGATAGATGCAGCGAATACCATCATGTTCATTTCTTCCCAAAAAGAGCGAAGCGCAGCGATGAGGACAACGATGATCCATAACGCCAACTCTTCCACTGCTGTCTCTAAAAGCGATAAGTTTTTCACCCAAAAGTACGATTCGTACAGGGTCACCATCAGGTTTCAATTCGCTTGAAGCTAAAGCAGGAAGCCAATACTGGCGCATCAGTTCACCCATAGGCGTACTTGGACCAACCCTGGTCATTGCTTCTGAGTTCAATGTGGCTTTGTTCATAGTGGGTGGGCGTATTTATAAAGAGTTGATTTATTCAGGCACATAGCCACTGGCTTTAACCAAGGCAGCAAATTGCCTATATTCATCTAGGAGTATTTCAGTCAACTCTGCTGGGCTTCCAGGTTTGGGAGCCACTCCATAAATTGATAATTTTTCTCGATACTCTTGAGTCGATGCAATTGACATGATGGCTCTGGTCAGTGGCTGAACAATTTCTGGTGCCATACCTGCGGGACCAAAAATACCGACCGTTGACGTTGTGTTGACCTTGATGCCACTCTCGGAAAGAGTCGGCACATCGGGTAGCAAAGATGATCGTGAATTGCCTGAAGAAGCAATAACACGAAGCCGACCCGATTTATGCAAAGGAATCATGCCACTGAGGCCCGTCATCATGATAGGTAATCGACCAGATGTAATATCAACAAGGCCAACACCAGTCTCCTTATAGGGAACATGCGTTAATTCCTGTCCTAGCGCCAAGCTCAACGAAATGCCCACAAAATGTGACAGAGAACCAGTCCCTGGTGCAGAGCCGTAGATTGCTTGCTTGGGATTAGCTCGAATCCACTTTACAAGTTCGCCAATGTCTTTAGCACCTGTCATGGGGCCTGTGCACATTCCAACATCAAAAGAAGAGACGCTGGCAATTGGCGTGAACTCTTTTAAAGGTTCGTAATCTAATTTAGCGTAAATATGTGGATAAATTGAAAATGGTGCGCTAGTTACTAGCATCAAAGTTCGACCGTCTGGTGCTGAACGTTGCAACTCATTCAAAGCAACTCTTTGACCGGCCCCTAATTTACTTATGACAATAACAGGACGATTTAAAACTTCACGCAATCTGTCAGCAATTAATCTGGCAGTAGCATCAGTTCCAGCACTTGCACCAACTATTAATTTAATAACGCTCTTGTCATTTTGAGCAAATGCATTTGGATAACTTAGATAACTACTTGTAACTAAAAGAGCTTGTCGCCTAGAGATCATTACAAATTTTCCTTAGTTAAAATTTCCCAAATTAGATCGACTGAAAATATTTATTGCCTAAGGTTTGAATAAAAATCATATCGTGTCAACAACAATTATCCTTACTTAGCCTTTACTAGTTAAGTGTCCCCAAATAAATTCAGGCTAGTCTATTGCCACTCTCTGATACGAATTAGGAGTAGATGTATCAACAGCCTGAACTATTGCTTTTATGTTTTTTTGAATACGTGGCCAGCTTGTGCTACTTAGCACAACGATTGCAATTTTCCTATTGGATAAGTTCTGCTGATATGCAAGGTTTGCATCTGTCGTAACAAAAACTTCAAACCCGTTACTTTCTGCTGCAGCAAGCAATTCACCGTTTTTTAGAGTTGCCCAACCCAGCTCATAAGCTGTTGAAACATGGTGCGATAAGAAGTGCGTTCTTAATGGGGCAGGTGTCCCTTGATCAAACAGAACTTTCAAGGCTAATGAACCGCCATCACGCTTTTAGCGGCATGATCTAAAACGCTGCGAGCGTGCAACAAATCAACTCCAGGAAATAACTCAACAAACTCGTTGACAGTTACACCGTCCTCTAGATTTTCGAACAAGGCAACAACAGGTACACGGGTACCTCTAAACACCCAGGCTCCGCTAACAAGCTCGGGGTTCATTTCTACGGCAGGACAGGAGTTCCAATCAATCATGGTCAAATGTTAAATCCTCGTTGCGTTTAAAGCAACCAAAATAATTGAAGAACCCAGGAACTACAAACTGCTTACACGTGGCTTTACACGGTTTTCAAATCCAATGCTTTTCAATATGCCCAGTTCTGTTTCCGCGCATGGAGTCGAACTTTCGCCATAACTGATTCGAGCCCGGGATCTTGGGCCCAATCCCTTTTGGGCCTAAGGTTTTAACGATGTGACCGGTACAAACTGTAAACGATGTCTCCAGTATGTACCTTGATGAATTGGTGGGCCCACCAGGACTTGAACCCGGAACCAAAGGATTATGAGTAGCTTTAAGCAATAAAACTTATTAGAAATCAATAGGTTAAAAGCGATCTACAGAGGTTTGAAAGCAAATGTGGAAGCAATAACAAGACGACTACCAAACTTAGCTACATTCAATAAGCCCAAGTGCCCCTGTAATCCGCCAATTAGGTCTTAGGCTTTTCTAGCTTTCAGGATCTTCCTAACTGGGGCTTGCCTGACAACGTTGAAATTCGACTGATAGGACCTAGTTCTGCAGTGGCAGCAAGAACAGCTGGGGCAAGTTGTTGCATGCGTTTAAGTGTTAAACGTTGACGTGGGCCAGCAATACTGACCACACCAATAGTCTCTTGTCCCCTGACCACGGGAGCAGCCATCGCTGTCATGCCAGGTGCAAACACCTCATCAATCATCGCGAATCCCCGCTTACGCGCTGTCTGTAACATGTCCAACAGCGATAGAACCTTCGTAGGGGCGTTCGGTCCGTACTCTTTGGGTTGTCCAAAGCCCTGCTTACTGACCAACTCTAGTGCTCGTTCATCACTAAGGGTCAACAACCAGGCATGGCCAGAGGCTGTACAGGACAAACGCGCATCCATTCCCATGTCAGGGTCATAACGAAGTCCCATGCGTGTGCCCTGCGACTTCGCAACCCAGACCAAGCGGTCATCATCCACGATTGACAAACGAACCAACTCACCGGATTCTTTCGCAAGTCTTTCAAGTATGGGCTCAGCGATGTCAACAATTCCTTTACTACTGAGGAATTCCAGTCCAATGGATGCGATTTTGACAGTTATCAGGTAGTTGCCTTGGCTTTGTTTTTGACGCACATAACCACGCTTTTGCAATTCTAAAAGTAGTCGATGACAGGCGCTGCGTGGAATGTCCAGTTCATCAGCCAATGCAGTTAAAGACATACCCTCGGGCTGACCGCACAGTTGTTCAATAAGAGCGAGGCCTCTATTGAGTGAGAGAGTCATGATCGATTTCTTTCGATTTAAAAAAACAGGCTCAATGAACCTAACTTCTGCTGATTTATGGACGACTCAAATCAATATTTCATTATATGGAATATGTTTCCAAATTGGAATCTATTGATATCAACCTACCGACAATTCATGCAAACAACTGACAAGATCACCATGCCGCATCCACTTTTCATCCTGAACGGGTCTAACCTCAACATGCTTGGAACACGCGAGCCCAGCTTATATGGAACAACGACATTAGCTGAAATCGAAACATCTTCACGTCAACTTGCCGAATCGCTTGGACTTAGCTGTGAGTTTCGACAGACCAACCATGAAGGTATTCTTGTGGACTGGATCCAAGAGGCTGCCAAATTAGAAGCGGCAGTTATCATCAACCCTGCTGGCTTCTCTTTTGGTTGTGTTCCAGTTCTGGACGCTTTGAAACTAGTGCGTAAGCCTTTGATAGAAGTCCACCTCACCAACATACACCAGCGACCAGCTCCGTATACATATTCACTTGTCTCTCAGGTTGCCAATGGCGTTATCTGCGGACTTGGTCCAGCTGGCTACTTGCTTGCAGTGCGGGCAGTGGCAGAACGTCTCGCCTAAGGCACAACATGTCAATGCTTGGAAAGGCCGCGCTGGCCATGTGGTGGGATGTATCAAACGAGGCACGAACGGAATGGGAACATTGGCATGCTCACGAACACGTACCAGAGCGGCTTTCGATTGAAGGATTCTTGCGGGCATCACGCTGGACCGATGTCTCGGGTGGTGAAGCCTTCTTCGTCATGTACGAATTGAAAGACCATACTGTATTGGCATCAGCACCCTATGTTGCCCGACTGAACGCACCCACACCATGGTCAACGAAGATGATGCCCTTGCATCGCAACATGGTCAGAACCCAATGCCAGGTCATTCACAGCCGTGGCGGAGTCACTGCGCGACATGCATTAACGATCCGTTGTTCACCGATTAATGAAGTAGGTGAAGAAATACATCGCCGTCTTGGTGAACTTGCTGAATCAATTTCTCAACGTCCAGGCATCGTTGGAATGCATGTTCTTCGTCATGAATCGCCCAATATTGCACCGACCACCGAACAAAAAATTCGTGGCAATTCAGATCAAGCTGCCGACTGGATCATTGTTGTCAGCGGATATGACCTGGAAGTCTTGAGAAAAATTGGAGACGAAGAGTTGTCCGAAACTCGACTGCGCGATTCAGGCACTATCACTGAAACGCCATGCCAACTCTTTACATTAGCCTACACCGCGATACCCAAAGATATCAGCTGAAAAGCAAAATCCATGTGTCCGGTCGCGAGATCGATCGGACATTACCTGCAAGAAGTTCATGAATCATGGACAGAAATCAACAATAACCATTGGAGATGAAATGAAAATTAAACTGATGAAATTCGTAGCAATACTCGGTCTAGTTGCTGCCAACACGGTAGCTCTGGCCCAAGACATTCAGGAGCGAACGATCAAAATCGGACACCTGAACAACACCGATCACCCCACAAGCATGGGAGTCAAAAAGTTTGCCGAACTCGTCACATCCAAAAGTGGCGGGAAGATAAAGGTCAACGAATTCGCCAACAGCCAACTTGGAAACGAGTTGCAGCAGCAGTCAGCGTTGATGGGTGGCGTTCAGGAAATGCTGGTTGCATCGACCACTTCTCTTGCAGGCATCGTCAAGGAGTTCGGGTTACTCGATTTTCCCTTCCTCTTCAGCAATGCACGACAGGCCGACGCAATGGTAGATGGGCCGCTGGGAAAGATGTTGAATTCCCGACTGAACGACAAAGGCATCGTGGTATTAGGTTTCTTTGATTTAGGATTTCGCAATGTCACCAACAGCAAACGTCCCATCACAAAGGGAGAAGATTTGGAAGGACTTAAATTGCGTGTGATTCCCAATCCGGTGTTTATTGAGACATTCAAGACTTTCAAGGCTAATCCAGTTCCTATGCCATTCGCTGAGCTATATGGAGCACTTGAAAACAAGGCCGTAGATGGTCAAGAAAATCCATATGCTGTGATTTTGTCAAGCAAGTTCTTCGAAGTAAATAAGTACGTGAGTGAAACGAACCACGTGTATGCAACAAATCCAATCCAAATTAGCAAACGTTTTTGGGAAAAGCTGTCGACTACAGAACAGAAATTAATTCAAGATGCTGCAACAGAGGCGCAAAATTACCAACGTATTGTCAGTCGCGAAGTCTCCAGTAAGGCGGTCAGCGAACTGAAGGCCAAGGGCATGCTATTCAACGAAATTAGTCCCTCAGAGCAAGCTCGTATGCGCTCTGCTGTTGCGCCAGTACATGAAAAATTAGCCGCATCTTATGATCCAACAGTTGTCAAACTCTTCACAAGCGAATTGGCGCGTGTATCAAAGAATTGATATTGCTTTTTCAATTGCGAAAAGTTATTTGCTAAATGTGAATTAGCAACTAAAAGCATAAAAAAGGCCACTGACTTCAGAAATCAGTGGCTTTTCAATTTGGTGAGCCCACCAGGACCCGAACCAAGGAGCAAGGGTTTTTCAAGGTACGACTTTATTTAAAGATTGTGTCCAAGAAGGCAGTGGGGCAGACCGGTGTAAAACATCCTGATGCAACCATGTGGCACTTTTGCGAGCACGCTCGGCCACTGTTTCAAGTGGCAATTGTTGGTAGTCATCGTTGAACACTTCGAAGCTGTAATCACCTCGGTAGCCAACGCGCTCAAGTCGAAGCACCAAGTCGGCCAACTGATCGCTGTGCACGCCCTCACCTGGAAACACACGGAATGTTCGCGCTGTGGTCATGCGCTCTTCAAACGTGGGGGTTTCATGCCACATGAAATCAGACAGTTGCGCCAGAAAGATGCGGTCAGGGTCAATCTCTTCAATGGCATCGAGTGGGGTCTTGGCTGCAAAGATGTGAAAAGAGTCAATGCCAATTCCTAAGTTAGGGCAATCTGCCCTACAAACCACATCCCAACTGGTGGTGAATTCATTCACTGTGCGACCCCAAGACAAACCTTCATAAGCCACCTTGATACCCAAAGGTATAGCCATCATGGCCAACTTTTTCAGGTCTTTGGCAATCAGGTCTAAGTCATCTGTCGCGTGGCGAGATGTTGATGAGCACGCCAGCAAAACCTTGCTCCCCGTTGCCGCACACATTTCCAGCATGGACTTTGCAATGTCCACCTTGTAACTGTGCAAGTGGCCAGACAAGCCTTCGAAGTCCCTCAGCACTTGAAAACCTGTAGGACGCAAACCACTTTCTTGAATGGCTTTAACAGCAGCTTTCACACCACCAGGATGCCCTACCAAGTCGCGCGCCATGAGCATCACTTGGGAGAAACCTACACTTTTCATGGCGTCTAACTTAGCCTCTAATGAGCCCGCCATGGTAATGGTGTCCATGCCATAACCGTCAAGCAAATTCATGTCAATTCCTTAGACAGTTTGGTGAACCAACTCAAAAGACACAGAACCCAGGGCATTTCGGGTCAATGCACCTCGATCTTCTGGATGCAACTCTTTTGACTCTACAAATTCAACGCCGTTAGTTTTCAAGGTTTTGACGGCTTGCGCAACATCTTTCACACCAAAACCAATTCGCTTAAGCGATTCGGGTACATCGTCTGCTTCCATCCAAGGATCGGGCTCAATGAGTTGCCAAAGAAACTGACCACAGGGGCTCTTCATCAATTTGCCTTTGGGCAAGATGCCGAAGCGTTCT
>CANFJC010000109.1 GCA_947447245.1 Comamonadaceae bacterium | reverse complement strand
GAATGGCAAGGCAAGATTCACATTGAACGCGCCAGCTTGATTCCTTTGCATTTGTATGCCGATCGTGATCAAGCATTTGCGCTTGCCAAACAAGTTGCAGCCAGTGGGCCTGGTGCCCTGCTAGGTGGATTCGTGCATACAAGCAATTGGAACTTTCAAGCCCTTGAGAATTTACTGGATGCGGCGCAAGCGCACGAACTGAACCTTGATTTGCACATGGATGAAGAATTGAATCCGAACGCACAAGGCTTGCTGCGAACCACTGAGATCATGCAAAAAATCAAGTTTGCAGGGCATGTGGTTTGCGGGCACACCTGCGCACTGTCGGCGCAAGATTCAGCACTCGCCATGCGCACCCTCGATGAAGTTGCCAAAGTGAACATGAGCTTGGTCACCTTGCCTTTGACCAATTTGTTGTTGCAAGATGCCGTCACAGGCAAAACACCGACGCAACGTGGTCTCACCTTGGTTCAAGAAGCCAGAGCCAGAGGCATTCCCGTCATGGTGGCCAGCGACAACGTTCAAGATCCTTTCTGTACTTTTGGCAGTTACGACCCCCTAGAGGCGCTGTCTGTGGGTGCCTTGGCAGCTCAAATGCCAAATGTGTTTGACGAAGCGACACAAAGTATCTGCCGGATTGATTGGCTAACAGGGCAAGCCACTCAGCCCAGCCTTGAAATTGGAAAGCCTGCCAATTTCATGGTCTTGACACAAGCCAATACCTGGGGTTTCCCATCCCAAACGCACGATCGTGTGGTTTTTAGAAACGGTGAAGTGAGTCCAACATGAATCAAATTGCCCAGCCTCTCGCACGCTATGCAGCATGGCGCCGTGCAGGCGACTTTGTTTTTTTATCTGGCGTGATTGCAGTGGATCCGCAAGCCGGAAAAATTATTCAAGGCTACAAAGATATTCCAACAGAAGCTGCCCAACAGATTGGACAGACAGGCGAGTTCTCTTCGGACTTCAAAGAGGGGCCGATTCTGGCTCAAAGCTGGTACGTGTTGAACAGCATCAAAAACACCGTTGAGAGTGCAGGTGGCCAAATGTCCGATGTGTTCAAACTGGTTCAGTACTTTAAAAATTTAGACCACTTTCCGCTTTACAGCAGCGTTAGAAAACAATTTTTTCCTGGCAATCCACCCGCATCCACCGTGGTGGAAGTCAGTGCCATGCTGCCCTCTGCCGACATTTTGATCGAGGTCGAAGCCACAGTGTGGTTGCCTCTTCGTTAAACACCCACTCACAAATATCAACACACACCATGCTTCACGCCTACAACCCGCCTGCTCGCTTTTTGCCTTACCTCAGCTGGACTGAGATTGCTGATCTTCCCAACAAAGAAAACACAGTCATTGTGCTGCCAACAGGCGCAACAGAGCAGCATGGTCCACATCTGCCATGCTCTGTAGACACCACCATCAGTGCTGGCGTAGTGGGACATGCCTTGGCCAGACTGCCCGATCATGTGCCAGCTTATGCCATGGCACCCATTACCTATGGCAAGTCAGAAGAACACCTGCACTTCCCTGGCACCATGACTTTGACAGGCGAAACGCTGCTGGCCACCATGAATGAAATTGGCGAATCTGTTTACCGTGCAGGGTTCCGCAAATTGCTCATCGTCAATGGACACGGAGGCCAGCCACAGGTGATGGAAATATCGGCGCGCGAATTGCGCTTACGGCATGGTGACTTCATTGTGGTGCCCAGTTTCACATGGCGTGTGCCTCACTCTGCGGGTCAATACTTGTCTGACAAAGAAAAGAAGTTGGCCATGCACGCGGGCCATGCAGAGACTGCACTGATGTTGGCACTGGCCCCCGAAACGGTGCACATGGAAAAAGCCGTGACCAATTACCCCGCGGAATTTCCCTCCAAATTGCTGTCGCCCGATGGCCGTCCTGCCTGCGCTTGGAGCGCTAGAGACTTTGGTCCTAGCGGCATCATTGGCGACCCTCTGCCAGCCACCCGCGAACAAGGCCTGAACATCTTAGATTCCCTGGCCAACAGCTGGGCGCAAGCCATCACGGAGCTGCATGAACTCCATTGGGCACCTCGCGCAGAAGCCACCTGGGGACGCGCACAACACCAAGGCCATGTTCAATCCAAATTGGCATGAAAGATGCAATAGCTCTTTGGCGTTGATTGAATCAATTTCGCATGCGTATTCATTCTTTACTTTTTTTAACTTGAGGAGTTCATCTTGAAACAGTTCCGCTTCAAATCGCCTTTGGCTTCAGTGCTTCGCTCCGCTTTGTGTTTCGGACTCATGAGTGTGGGCAGCCTACAAGCTGTGCAGGCCCAAGAAAAATTCACCTACATGACCAATTGGTATGCCCAGGCTGAGCACGGTGGCTTTTACCAAGCTGTGGCAACTGGCATTTACAAAAAGTACGGCTTAGATGTCACTGTGAAAATGGGCGGCCCTCAAGTCAACATTGTCCAACTGATGGCAGCCGACCAAGCTGATTGCGTCATGGGTTCTAGTGATTTGCAAATGATTCAAGTGCGTGAAGGTGGTGTTCCTGTGACCACTGTGGCTGCGGTGTTTCAAAAAGACCCGCAAGTTCTCATTGCTCACGACGATGTGAAAAAGTTTGAAGACCTCAAAGGCAAAACCATTTTGATTGCATCTTCCGCACACCGTGGTTACTGGCCTTGGCTCAAAACCAAGTTTGGCTTCACAGACGCACAAACTCGCCCCTATACCTTCAACATTCAGCCCTTTGTTGCAGATAAAAATGTAGCGCAGCAAGGTTACTTAACGTCTGAGCCTTACGCCATTCAAAAGGCTGGCGTTAAAGCAACCACATTGATGTTCAGCGACTTTGGATTTCCTGCCTATGCAACCACCATCTCTTGCATGGACAAAACCATCCAAGCACGCTCAAAGGCTGTGGAATCATTCGTCAAAGGAACCATGGAAGGCTGGAAAAGCTACTTGGCAGATCCTGCACCTGGCAATGTCCTCATCAAAAAGGACAACCCCAACATGAGCGACGATCAATTGGCCTACAGCGTCGCCAAGCTCAAAGAAATGGGCATGGTCACTGGTGGTGATGCTGCGAAGTTGGGCATTGGCATCATGACCGATGTTCGCGCCAAAGCCAGCTATGACTTTTTGGTATCGGCCAAACTCATCGATCCTGCCAAGGTTGAGATGGCCAAGTCTTACAACTTGAGTTTCATCAAAGATGCCAAGGTGATGCCTTGATTCAAAGCCCTGTCCCTGCAGTTGAGGTTTTGTCAGCCAACAAAACCTACAGCAATGGCACACAAGCCTTGCTGCCTGTGGATCTCCAAATTGCTGAAGGTGAATTTGTCACACTCCTAGGCCCCTCAGGTTGTGGCAAAAGCACCTTGCTCAAAATGGTGGCAGGGCTATTAGAACCCACTGACGGCAGGCTGTTGCTATGGCGAAAACCAGTGCAACAGTTGTCTGAGGTGGGTAAAAAGATGTCTTTCGTTTTTCAATCACCCACCTTGATGCCTTGGGCAACGGTCGAAAAAAACGTTCGTTTGCCTTTGGACTTGGCGGGCATTGAACCTCAAACTGCCAATGAAAAAGTCAAAGAAGTTTTGGCTTTGGTTGGCTTGTCGAAGTTCGCAAAATCATTGCCTCGCGCCTTGTCTGGCGGCATGCAAATGCGTGTTTCCATTGCACGTGGTCTCGTCACCGATCCCGATTTGTTGTTGATGGACGAACCTTTTGGTGCACTTGATGAAATTACTCGGCACCGGCTTGATGCCGAACTGCTAGATCTCTGGCACAAGAAAAAACTCACAGTGATTTTCGTCACCCACTCCATTCACGAAGCTGTTTACTTGTCCAATCGTGTGGTGATGATGGCTGCGCGGCCAGGCCGCATTGTGGAAGAATTTCAAATTGCAGAGCCCTACCCTAGACAAGCTGACTTCATGGTGTCGCCAGCCTTCAGCCAGCATGCCAAACTGCTGCAAGACAGCCTCATGCGAGCAAGTGCTGGGCAAGAGGAGCACTTTTCATGAATGCACCTCCCGCTACTCGCTTGTTTCAACCTTGGGCACACAATCCCAAAATTCAAAAAATAATTTACCCCATTGCCGTCGGTCTTGTTCTGATTGCCATTTGGCAAGGTTTGGTCACAGGCCTGAACTTGCCGCCCTACTTGGTGCCATCGCCAGTCTTGATGATGAAGACTTTGTTCACTGACTGGGCGATGTTGGGTTTGGCGCTTTGGGTCACGGTCAAAATTACGCTGTTTGCATTCGCAGTCGCCACAGTATTGGGTGTCTTGATATCTTTTGTCTTTGTTCAAAGCAAACGCATCGAGGCGGCCCTGTTTCCTTATGCCGTGCTATTGCAAGTCACACCCATCGTAGCCATCGCTCCTTTGATCATCATTTGGGTCAAAGATCCAAACTTGTCGATGGTCATTTGCGCTTCCTTGGTTGCTTTGTTTCCAATCATCAGCAACACCACACTGGGCCTTAGAAGCGTCGAGCCAGACCTGCAAAGTTACTTTGCCTTGAACCGCGCTTCACGGTGGCAAGTTTTGTGGCGATTGCGCATACCCAGCGCATTGCCCTATTTCTTTGGTGGCCTTCGTATTTCCAGTGGCCTTTCGCTGATTGGTGCTGTGGTTGCCGAATTTGTAGCGGGCACAGGGGGCACGGGCGCAGGCTTGGCTTATCAAATTTTACAAGCCGGATTTCAGCTGAACATTCCCCGCATGTTTGCAGCCCTTCTGCTCATTTCACTCACTGGCGTCTTTTTATTCCTGTTCATGTCTTGGTTGTCTCGCAAAGCTTTGGGCGGCTGGCATTCAAGTGAAGTCACAGGCGAATAAAACATTCATTCAATTTAGGAGACAACCACAATGACCAGCAGCTTATTGGAAAAACCACTGACAGCACATGAGCTTCCTGCACACCTTCCGATGTTGGAATGGATCACGGATACAGCCCGTGTGCTGCGTTTGTCGCAGGATTTCGCTTGGTTTTCTCCCATCCTGAAAAGAGATCTGGCTGGCAAGACAGGCGATGTCGTTGTCAGGCCCCGCAGCGAGGAAGAAATCAAACAAGTTGTTTCAGCTTGTGCCGCGGCTCAAATCCCCATCACCATTCGTGGCACAGGAACTGGTAACTATGGACAATCAACGCCTCTGTTCGGCGGCGTCATCCTCGATTTAAGTGGCTATAACGCGTTTTGCTGGGTTCGCGGACAAGTGGGTCGTGCGCAAGCTGGCATTCGATTGTCAGAGTTTGACGCTCAAGCACGGCCCCAAAATGTAGAACTGAGATGGCTACCTTCTACCTTCCGCAGTGCCACATTGGGCGGCTTGTTTGGGGGTGGATTTGGGGGTGCTGGCTCGATCAATTACGGGCCCTTGGCTGCGCCTGGCAATGTTTTGGCAGTGCGCGTCATGACTGTAGAAGCCGAGCCGCAGATCGTTGAACTGCGTGGCGCCGAAGCCATGTTGTTGCACCACACCTACGGCACCAATGGCATTGTTTTGGAACTTGAAGTGGCTTTGTCGCCTTGCGTGGCATGGTCTGAGTGTGTCGCTCAATTTGAAAGCTTTGACCAAGCACTTGAGTTTTCAAGCAAGCTCACCAAAGCGCCCGGCCTTATCAAAAAAGAGATTTCTTTTTTGGCAGCGCCCATCCCGACTTACATGAGCCCCATCATGAATCTTTTCAATGAAAAGCAGCATGCCGTTTTGATGGTGGTTGCGCCTCAAAGCATGGAAGGCGTTGAAGACTTGGTGAAAACATTCGATGGCACACTCTGTTACAAAAAAACCGCAGAGGAAGTGCAAGCTTCCAATCGAACACTGCTTGAATACACATGGAACCACACCACCTTGCACGCCTTGAAGGTTGACAAAGGCTTTACTTATATTCAGAGTGGCTTCACGCCGTCCAAGCATGTCGAGCAAGTGAAGGCCTTGGAAAAAGAGCTTGGCGGCGAAGTGCTGATGCATTTGGAGTTTCTGCGAACCAAAGAAGGTGATTTCAACTGCAGTGGCCTGCAACTCGTTCGCTACTCCACAGAAGAACGGCTGAATGAAATCATGGCCATTTACCGTGCGCATGGCGTTCAAATTAACAACCCACACGTCTACATCGTTGAAGACGGCAAGCAAAACAACCTAGATCCTGCCGTCGTGAAAATGAAGGAACGTTTTGACCCCATGGGACTTCTTAATCCGGGAAAACTTCGTTCATGGGCCAGCCGCGAAGTTAGAAATTGAGTTAATCCGCGTTAACATTGAAGCCATGTTGACGCCTATTCCTCAAGACCTTTCCAAAAGACACATTGCCTTAACTGGCGCCTCTAACTTCCGGGACCTGGGTGGCTATGTGGGTCACATGGGTCGCCCCTTGAAGTGGCGGAAAATATTTCGCTCCGATCACTTGGCCAATTTGTCGCCAGACGATCTGAAACACATTCAAAGCTTGGGTGTCAAACGCGCCTTTGATTTCAGAGGTGTGCAGGAGAGTCAGGCGCAGGCTTACGAATGGCCTGATATCCAGCGTCACAGTTTGAGCATCGAACCTACTGTGGTGCAACGGTTGCAAGCACAGCACCTTAGTGGCAAACCACTGACTGCAGCAGACGCCCTAGATGCCATGCAAACCACCTACCGTGATTTTGTTTTGGTAGACTCGCGCCGCTTTGCAGAGTTGTTTGAACACCTCTTAGACCATGCAGATCCGCTTCTCTTTCATTGCACGGCTGGCAAAGATCGAACGGGCCTGGCAGCGGCTTTGGTCTTGTTTGCTTTGGATGTTTCAGAAGCTGACATCTGGCGCGACTATCTGCTCACCAACCAACTCTACAAGCGCAACAGCACAGGTGTTACCAACCTCTCGCTCGATGTCTTGAAAATTGTGTGGGAGGTTCAAGAGAGCTTCTTGCAGGCTTCTTTAGAACAAATCCAAGCCAGCCATGGCAATGTTCAAAACTATTTAAGCAATGAATTGGGCCTGACGCCGGCAGCAAAACTTCGTTTGCAATCGCTGTATTTAGATTAATGCCGCATCGGCGCAATCCTTATGGCGTTGCGGGTGCCACCGCAGCGCCTTCAATTTTGTGCCGCGCTAAAGAGGCCGCTACAAAGCCAGAAGATTTCATTTCTTCAACAAACTTTTTCAAATAAGCTTGGGCTTCTGGGCTGCGTGATTTTGGCAGACCCATTGCTTGTTCGATGACCATAAAGCGGCCAGGCAACAAGCGCAAGTTGGGCAAGCGCTTGGCGTCCATCTCCAATTGTTGCTTCACACCTGCCGCCACTTCTAATTTTTCAGAAATGAAGAAATCGACCGTGGTGGGCGAAGTGGGGGCACGTTGAATGTCTGCGTTTTTGATTTCACGGGTGAGGAACAGGTCGTAGGCACTGCCCTTGCCCACTGCAATGCGAATGCCCTTTTTGTCGACCTGATCATTGCTCGTCAAAGGTGAATTGTTGGCCACCAAGTAACTGCCCTCAATGAGCACATAGGGCCCTGTGAAGGAAATGCCTTGGCCGCGCACTGGGTCAATGGCAAAAAATCCAAAGTCAGCCTTTTCGTTGGTAACGCCTTCCACCGATTTTCCCGCAGCGTCAAACACAATCAAACTCAAAGGCACTCCCAAACGTTTGGCCAGTTCAGTTGCCAAATCAATTGAGACGCCCACAGGTTGGCCATTGGCGTCTTTGTTGGCCAAGATGGGATTGCCCAGATTGATGGAGGCTCGCAAAGTGCCAGTGGGGGCAAAAGCCTGCGCCAAAGATGAGGGGGTTTGTGCGTTGGAGGACGACATAGGCATGAGTAATTGAAAGGCAGCAAAAGCTGTGGTTAATAAAACAGAATGGGCAGTTTTCATAGGGCGGTCCAAGTGATTGCTTCAAAGTGTGTCAGAACTTGGCTCTCAAGTCTTATGAGAGTTTTTCCGATAGCCTATGAAAAACCCTAGTGTGCAAGTTGAAAAAGCCCTTTAGCATGAAGTTTCCACACACGGAGAGACCATGTTTCAAATTCAAAAAACCCTCAGTTTGGCGCTCACGCTGACCCTTGGCATCTTCTTTGCCACAACGTCCGTCACGGCCCAGGCACAAGCAACAGCCGGTAAAACAGAACTTTTATGGCTAGGCCAAGCTGGATTCAAAATCAAAACACCCGGTGGCAAAACCATTGTGATTGATCCTTGGCTCACTGGTGGCCCTAAAACGCCAGCCCCTTACAAAACTGACATTGCGGCATTGGGCAAGGTAGATCTGTTGCTGGTGACCCATGCACACGTTGACCACATTGGCGATGCACCAGCCATTGCAAAAGCACAAAATACGGTGTTGTACGGCCCTGCAGACATGGTGACGCCCCTCATCACCCTTGGCATCTTGCCTGCCAACCTAGGCCACCGCTTCAACAAAACTGGACACGTGACACCTTTGCCAGGTATCAAAGTCACGGCAGTTCAAGCTGAGCACTCTTCCCTCTTGGTGCACAACAACCCAGCCACCGGTAAAAACGAATCACATCCTGCCGGTGAAGCGGTGGGCTACATCATCCAGAT
>CANFJC010000108.1 GCA_947447245.1 Comamonadaceae bacterium | reverse complement strand
TATTACGAATTGGGTTGGGGCGGTTGGTGGTTTTGGGATCCGGTTGAAAACGCATCCCTTATGCCTTGGTTGTTTGGCACAGCCCTGATTCATGCGCTGATGGTCACAGACAAGCGGGGTGGCTTCAAAGCATGGTCGGTGTTGCTGGCCATTGGCGCGTTTTCACTGTCGCTTTTGGGCACCTTCTTGGTTCGTTCGGGTGTTCTTACATCGGTTCATGCGTTTGCATCCGACCCTAAAAGAGGCGTCTTCATTCTGATTTTCTTGGCGGTGGTGGTCGGTGTTTCTTTGAGTTTGTTTGCCTGGCGTGCACCCAAGGCCACATTGGGTGGCAAGATGGGCTTGGTCTCGCGCGAGTCCATGCTGATTGCCAACAGTGTCTTGTTGGTGGTGGCCACAGGTGCTGTGTTGTTGGGCACCATTTACCCCCTCGTTGTGGATGCTCTGAATTTAGGCAAACTCTCTGTGGGCGCGCCTTACTTCAATGCTGTGTTTGTGCCGCTCATGGTGCCCGTGGTGTTTTTGATGGTGCCCGGTGGCATTGCGCATTGGCGTGAGGCGCGATGGGCGCAGCTTGGCCACGATTTGCGCTGGCCCGCTCTGTCTGCGTTGCTGGCAGGCGCTGCAGTTTGGGCATTCACGGAGCGTGGCACCTGGCTCACCGCCATGGGCTTGGCCTTGGCCACTTGGGTGGTGGTGGGTTTGCTCATGCAAATTGCCATTCGTTTGAAAAAGCCTGGTCGCATTCCACCTTCATTTTGGGGGATGCACTTGGCGCATTTGGGCATCGCTGTGATCACGGTGGGCATTACCATGGTGAAAAGTTATGAAGTCGAGCGCGATGTTCGCATGGGCTTGAACGATACCGTGAGCATAGAAAACTACAGCTTTGAATTGGTGGGCGTCTCCGAAGTTGCTGGCCCTAATTACAGAGCCCTACGGGGTGAGGTCAATGTCTCTAAAGATCAAAAACCGCTTGAAGTATTGCACCCTGAAAAACGCAAATATTTTTCCTCTGCCATGCCCATGACCGAGGCTGCTATCGATTCTGGTTTGTTCCGAGACTTGTATGTTTCTCTGGGCGAGTCCATTGAAGGAGAAAAGCCACAATGGAGTGTGCGGGTGTATTACAAACCCTTTGTGTCTTGGATTTGGTACGGCGCTATTTTGATGGTGTTGGGGGGCTTGTTGGCAGTGAGCGATCGACGCTATCGCAAGTCTGCAAGCACTTTGGGTTAAAGCCATGAAATACAAGTTCCTGCAATCGATCGCATCGAAAGAGTCGTCGTGAAAAAATTTTTAATTCCCCTGGGATTTTTTTTGGGCCTCGTGATTTTTCTGGCGGTTGGTTTGAATCGCGACCCGAAAGAAATCCCCTCGCCCTTGATCGGCAAGCCTGCACCTGCTTTTTCCTTGGACACGCTTGATGCCAATGCGCCCAAGTTTGGACCGCAGGATATGAAGGGCAAGGTATGGATGCTGAATGTCTGGGCCACTTGGTGCGTAGCGTGCCGAGAAGAGCATCCTGTGTTGGTGGCTTTTTCTAAAGCCAATCAATTGCCCATAGTTGGCTTGAGCTACAAGGAAGTGCAACCCCAAGACGAACCTGCTGGCAAGAAGTTTGCGCCGCAAGAGAAGCTGCAGTTTGCCCGCGATCGAAGCGCACTGTGGCTCAAGCGACACGGCAATCCGTATGTGTTGTCTGCGATGGATTTGGATGGCCGTGTAGGCATTGATTATGGTGTCTATGGCGTGCCAGAAACGTATTTGATTGATAAAGAAGGCGTCATTCGTTACAAGCGAGTGGGTGTGGTGACGCCGGAGCTTTTGCAGTCAACCATCTTGCCTTTGGTGCAGAAATTGAACGCCTCCTAAGGGCTTGTGAAAGACAGCATGAATTTGCAATCTGTATGTATAAAGTGGCTGTGTGTGGCAACTTGGCTCTTGATGTCCTGCCTAGCCCCCTTGCAAGCCAAAGAGGCTGCCCCTTTGGCCGAAGACCCGGTGCTTGAAAAGCGCTTGATTCACATCTCTGAAGAGCTGCGCTGCTTGGTGTGTCAAAACGAATCGCTGGCTTCCTCGCGTGCTGAGTTGGCCAACGACTTGCGTGAAGAAGTCAGAAAGCTCATTCGGCAAGACAAAAGCGATTCGCAAATCAAAGAGTACTTGGTCACCCGATATGGTGACTTCGTGCTTTACAAACCCGAAGTGAAGCCACTCACATGGGTCTTGTGGTTTGGCCCCTTTTTGTTATTGGTCTTGGCCATCCTTGGCATGGCGTATTACTTGCGGCAGCGTCAGGGTACGCAAACAGGCCAGCCGACCTTGAGCGATGAAGATCGACGCAAAGTGCAAGAAATTTTGAAATCTGGAGATGCGCCATGAATGCCAGCATGTTGTTTGTCATCATTGCGCTTGGCATTGCGTTGTGTGTCGCCCTTGTTTTTTTGTGGGTCTTGTTGCGTGAGAGAAAGCCTGTCACGCAGGCCAGCCAAGCCAAGGCCAATGCCAAGGTATACCGCGATCAAATTTTAGATTTAGACCGCGAGCACGACAGCGGCCATATCAGTGATCAAGAATGGCAGCAGTCGCGCGATGAGTTGAGCCTTCGCCTGTTAGAAGACACATCTGCTGTGGACGACCCTGCTGCCAAAGCAGAAAAGCCTGCCATTTGGACGGCTGTGGTGTTGGCTGTGGCCTTGCCTTTAGGCTCCATGGGTCTTTACATGTGGGTGGGACAGCCAGAGGCCTTGAATCCAATGGCTGCGAAAACGCCTGACCAAGTTGACCCCAAAGATTTGGCCAAAATGGCGCAGACTTTGGCAGAGAAACTTCAAGCCAAACCCGACAATTTACAGGGTTGGGTCATGTTGGGCCGTACCTACCGCGCCTTGGAAAATTTTGATGCGGCGCTGAAGGCTTACGACAGTGCACTCAAGCTTTCTGCCGACGACGACTTGAAGTTGGAGCGCATCGAGATCATTGCCATGCAGCGCCAAGGTCAATTTGAAGGTGAGCCTTGGAACGTCATTCGCGAAGTTTTGCAAAGAGATCCGCAACACTTTGGCGCTTTGCTCACGGCAGGCAGTGCCTCTTACGCTGAAGGCAAGTTTGCAGATGCCTTGAAGTACTGGGAACAGGCTCGCAAGCCCTTAGATGCTAACAATCCTGATTTAGAAGGTTTAGAGAATGCCATTGCGGCAGTGCGTGACAGGTTGGGCATGCCACCGGCTAAATCTTCACTTACAGCTTCATCGACACCTTTATCGACATCTTCATCGACATCTGTGGCGACTTCAGGCCTCAATGTCACGGGGCAAGTGAACTTGTCTGCTTCCTTGAAGTCCAAGGCCAGCCCCAATGATGTGGTGTTTATTTATGCAACCCCTGCCAACGGCGATCGAATGCCCCTGGCCATCTTCAAAACCACTGTCTCGCAGTTGCCTTTGAATTTCACGCTCGACGATTCAAGCGCCATGACGCCCGATCGCAAGCTTTCTGCGGCTGGTGAAGTCATGGTCAAGGTGCGCGTGTCCAAGTCGGGCAATGCCATGCCGCAATCTGGCGATTTGTCGGGCAGTTTGGGTCCTGTCAAAGTAGGCGCCAAAGGCTTGAAATTGGAAATCAAGGATCAGATTCCTTGATGCAGAGCAAGGCTTTAGCGGGCTGAAGGGCGTAGTCTCAAGTTCCAGTGTTTAACTGGAAACTTGAGACTGATATGCCCTTAGATATTCCCAACCTGCAAGATTTTTCATCTAGCCTCTTCTCAGCGCCCCCCCAAGAAATTTCGGTCGACATCCTGCTAGAAAAATACGCCAAGCAGGGCGAGCAAACAATTGACGCTGTCTACCAGCGTGTGGCCAAAGGTTTGGCTTCCGTTGAAAAGCCTGAACTGCGCACCCACTATGAGCAGGTATTTCTAGCCAACATGCACGCAGGCGCCATCGGTGCCGGGCGAATCATGAGTGCGGCAGGTACCGACATCCAATCAACGCTGATCAATTGTTTTGTACAGCCAGTGGGCGACTGCATTCAAGGTGTTGACGACGAAGGTTTTCCCGGCATTTATGAGGCGCTTAAACAAGCCGCCGAAACCATGCGCCGAGGGGGCGGTGTCGGGTATGACTTTTCGCGTGTGCGGCCACGCGGTGCACGCGTCAAGGCCACTGCATCATTGGCATCAGGCCCTTGCAGCTACATCAATGTGTTTGATCAATCTTGCTCGACGGTTGAAAGTGCAGGCGCTAGGCGTGGCGCACAAATGGGCGTTCTCCGAATAGACCATCCCGACGTGTTGGAGTTCATCACGGCCAAAAGAACGCCTGGACGCTGGAACAATTTCAATGTGTCGGTGGGCGTCAGCGATCAGTTCATGCATGCTGTGCAAAATGATTTGCCATGGCAATTGGTGCACAAAGCCAGACCTGGTGATGTGTTGTTGTCGAAGGGGCTGGCGCAACGCTTTGATGGCTTGTGGGTTTATGCGGAAATGCCTGCCAGAGACATTTGGCAAATTGTGATGCAGTCTGCTTATGATTTTGCAGAGCCAGGCATTTTGTTTTTAGACAACATCAACCGCGACAACAACCTGGGGTATTGCGAAACGCTGGAAGCTACCAATCCTTGTGGTGAGCAACCCTTGCCACCTTATGGCTGTTGCGATTTGGGTCCAGTGATCTTGCCTAAGTTTGTCTTGCATCCCTTTGGTTTGAAGGGCGTCGCACCCAGCTTTGATTTCGATGCCTTCATGCAAGCTGTTTTCACACAGGTGCGCGTGCTGGACAATGTGCTCGACCTCACGCACTGGCCTTTGCCCGAACAAGCATTAGAGGCGCAATCCAAACGCCGCATTGGTGTGGGCTTTACAGGTTTGGGCGATGCCTTGGTCATGCTCAATTTGTCTTACAACAGCGAAGCAGGGCGGGTGTTTGCATCTGAGATTGCGCGCGTCATGCGCGACACCGCTTATGCCGCGTCGATTGAGTTGGCCCGTGAGCGTGGCAGTTTTCCTTTGCTCGATGTCAATGCCTATTTGGGGGGAGCGGGCTTTGCCAGCCGTTTGCCCGATGACATTCGAGAAGGAATTGCACGCTTTGGCTTGCGCAATAGCCACTTGCTGTCTATTGCACCCACAGGCACTGTGAGTTTGGCCTTTGCAGACAATGCGTCCAATGGCATTGAGCCTGCGTTTTCATGGACCTACACGCGCAAGAAACGCGAGATGGATGGCAGCACGCGTGAATACATCGTGCAAGACCATGCTTGGCGTGTTTACCGCGAGCTGGGGGGTGATGTGAATCAATTGCCACCCTCGTTTGTCACGGCGCTTGAAATGTCTGCGCAAGATCACATTGCCATGATGGCGGCGGTACAGCCCTTCATTGATACCGCCATTTCTAAAACGGTGAATGTGCCCGCGGAATGTCTGTTTGAAGATTTTTCGCAGTTGTACATGCAAGCCTGGACTGCACATTTGAAAGGCTTGGCCACTTACCGACCCAATGCAATTTTGGGCTCTGTGTTGCAAGTCACACCGCCGCCTTCAGAAGTCAATGCGCTTCAGAGTTCTAACTCGGAAGCCCAGGCTGAAGTGGATCCCTACAGATGCGTGGTCGATCGCAGGCCGCATGGCGAGCTTCCTGCGGTGGCGGAGAAAATCAATTATTGGACGCAAGACGGTCTTAAAACTTTGTACCTCATCATTTCATTCTTGCCCGTGGTGGGTGTTGTGAAAGGGCAAGCCGTGCAAGTGGAAAGAGCGATTGAGTTCTTCATGCCGGTCGGTCAAAACGGCGAGTCGCAACAGTGGATCACCTCTAGCATGAGGCTTTTGTCGCTGGCTGCACGCGGTGGGTTTTTAGCCAGAGCTTTGCAAGACATGCGAAAAGTTGCGTGGGACCGTGGTCCCGTGAGGTTGGGGACATTGCGCAAAGACAGTGGGGTGGATGTGCCCATGTGGCATGACTCTGAGGTGGCTGCTGTGGGCTATGCCATTGAGCAAATTTTGGCAAGGCGCAACAATTCAAATTCGCCAGTACCTGTATCAGGTGCTTCTTTGGCATCAGAAATTCAGGAAGAAGCCGAGTTGCTTCAAGAGGGCCTGACAACCGTGATGGCTGGTAAAAAATGTCCAGAGTGCGGTGCACATGCCTTGATCAAAAGAGATGGCTGTGAATACTGCACAAGTTGTGGACATTTGGGTGCATGTGGCTGAAGGTGCTCTGGAATTGATGACATGGATTTTTCAACACCCCAGGAGACCCAGGCACTGAGCCATCAGCTTCAAGCTTTCATGGATCAGTATGTATTGCCTTACAACCCTGCTTGGCACCATGCCGTTGCGACGGGAGACTATCCGCCTGCTTTCTTAGGTGATCTGAAAACACTTGCGCGTGAGGCGGGTTTGTGGAACCTCTTCTTGCCAGAATTGCAAGCCCACGAACCGGGTACGCGCTTGAGTCACTCGGCCTATGCGCCCTTGGCTGAAATCATGGGCAAACTGCCCTGGGCTGCTGAGGTGTTCAATTGCCAGGCCCCCGATTCAGGGAATATGGCGCTGCTGCATCAGTTTGGAAGTGACGCGCAGAAGCAGGCGTGGTTGGTGCCTTTGCTCAATGGCAGCATGCGTTCAGCCTTTGCCATGACCGAGCCCGACGTGGCTTCATCCGACCCCACCAATTTGCAAACGATAGTGCGCGATGAGGGAGACTGTTTGGTATTGAACGGTCGCAAGTGGTTTATCACAGGCGCTGCGCATCCACATTGCCAATTGCTGTTGGTCATGTGTCGCAATCAAGATGCTGCGCACTTAGGATCAATTGCGACTTTGACCCATGATGAGCATCAGGGCTCTTTAAAGCACCACCAACACAGCATTGTGCTGGTGCCTTTGCAGACGCCAGGCCTTGAGATCGTTCGCAATATTTCTGTTGTCCATCATTTAGCCCCAGAAGGCCATTGCGAGATTGTGTTTCGCCAAGTTCGGATTCCCAAAAGCAGCCTTTTAGGTCAATGGGGTGATGGTTTCAAAATGAGCCAAATGCGCTTAGGGCCTGGTCGGGTCCATCACTGTATGAGGACCTTAGGGCAATGTGAGTTGGCCTTGTCATTGGCGGCTGAACGATGCCTAGAGCGTGAATCTTTTGGACACCATTTGTCAGATTACGCCAGTGTTCAAGAATGGTTGGCTTTGTCTCGCATTGAAATTGATCAAGCTCGTTTGTTGGTTTTACAAGTGGCATGGTTACTTGATCAAGCGCAAACAGAAAGATCTGAGTTAATGGCCAAAGTGGCGGCCATCAAAGTGGTCGCTGCTCGATTGCAGGTCAAGGTTGTCGACCGAGCCATGCAAATTTTTGGTGCCATGGGGCTGTCGCCTGATACGCCCTTGGCCTATTTTTGGACATGGGGCAGGGCGCTTCAATTGATGGATGGCCCCGACGAAGTGCATTTGCGAACTGTGGCGCGCCATGAATTGCAGCAAGCCCGCTTGCGCATGGGCGCTTCCTCCAATTACTTCACCACGCCTGAGCAAATGACCAGACCCGTGAATATCCGTTAAGCCCCGCTGGCTTGTTTCAAAATTTGCATGGCTTGATGGGCGTTCGTGCCGCGCCAAGCCACGATTTGATCAGGCCGAATGAGAACCAAGTTGGCTTCGTACAAATCGAGCAATTCTTGGGAATCAAAACGCAAGACTTTGAAGTCCAAATGACACTGCAAAGCTGCTTCTGAAAATTTCAAAGCATCTTGTGCCAATGGCCCCTTGTCTTCGCCTAGCACCAGCAAGGTCCATTCAAAATTGAAGTGGTCGAACAAAGAGCTGCCATCGGGCAACCAAGCATGGGGAGGTCGGCCGCCCGGGCATGCTGAAGGGATGTAAGTGTTCGCCGCATCGGCCGGTGCTTGGGTGCCATCTTCAACGATGAGCGGTGAGAGGGTGTATCGGCCGCCAAATGTCACGCCTGGAATATTGAACTCGCGTCTCGCATGGCCATTCAAATAGTCGGAGGCGATGCTTCGAGCTTGCTCGCCTTCTGGCGAAATGTCTTCAAGCGCTTTGTCAGCATCAAACAGACCGATGGAATCGGCAAACTGTTTGGCATAGCCTGTGTTGCGAACGGCCAAAGGCTTTCTTTCGATCTCGTAGCTGTCAAGCAGCGTGGGTTGGGCTTGCCCATTTAAAACCGCTGACAGCTTCCACCCTAAATTCACCGCATCTTCAACGGCTGTGTTGTAGCCAAGACCACCCGTGGGTGTGAACAAATGAACCGCATCACCCCCTAAAAAAACATGTCCTTTTTGAAAACTGTCTGCCACCAGCGCATGACCAGCAAGCCAGGTGGCCATCGATAAAATTTCAATGTCCATGGCTTGACCGTAGGCGAGTGCAAACAGTCTTTTGGCATCTTCTGCTGTGAGTGCTTCGGTGGCCGCGTCGTCTGCCATTTGCACATGAAAGGCAAACTCACTGACGCCATCCACCGACATGATGAACGCGCGCAGCTCTGGATTGACGATGACATACATCCAAGCGCGGTCGTTTGGATTTTGTTCGTAGAAATGCGGGGCCTTCAAGTAAACCGCCAGCATTTTGCCGCCCATGAAGTTGCGCTTGAAACCTGTGGCACCGCCCCAGGCAATGCCAAGTTCATGGCGCACAAAACTTCTGGCACCATCGGCGCCGATGAAGTACTTGGCCCTGACGTCAAGCGAAACGGGTTCAGCAGAATTGGCTTGTTGAATGCGGGCCTCAATAGGAT